>DATAGL010000185.1:0-3415 GCA_036263755.1 Chitinophagaceae bacterium
TGTTGCACGCAAAGGCGCTAAGGGCCGCAAAGACGCAAGGGATATGTTGTAACTTGGGTAGCTCCAAATTATTTCGTCAATCGTCAATCGTCAATCGTCAATCCACACATCTGCACATTCACTTTCACTCTCATTCACCTACAGATTCACCCATTCACCCATTGACCCATTCACCTCTCATGCCACCGCCGCTTTGCGGCTAAAGTGCGCCAGGTGGTCCAGCAGGGACAGCACCATCTGGGGATTGAGCAGGTTGTAGCGCGCAAAGGAAGCACCGGCACCGACCTTGATGGTATAGCTTTGCGGCCGGTGCAGGAGGGCACGGAACATATCCTCATCAGTGGTGTCGTCGCCCAGGGCAAGAACGAAAGAATAGGCGGGATCCAGTCCGCCGGCTTTTACCACGGCTGTGCCTTTGTGCACATCGTGCCGGCGTACTTCCACGATCTTATTGCCTTTCTGTACCAGTAGTCCGAGGTGATGCACAAATTCCTGAAGCTCGGCCGCCAGTTCCTGGGAACGAAGCCGTCCCTGTTCCGCATTGGCATTGCGGTAATGCCAGACCATGGAAAACTGTTTTGCCTCAATGATTGTGTCCGGACAACGCCGCGTATAGGATTCCATAATGGCCCGCACACCCTGCTTCCAGTCGCCCCGGTCGTCCGGCAGTTCGGTCCAGGGGGTGCCCGGATGCCGTATTTGGGCGCCGTGTTCGCCGATGAGGTGCAGGTGCAGGGAACCGAAATGCTGCTCCAGCCAGGCGGCAGTCCGTCCGCTGATGAGGTATACATCATTTGATTCATCGGCACAGAGCCGCTGCAACAGGTGCAAAAGGGGCAGGCCCGGGCGTGCCTGCTCGGGATTGGAGGAAAAGGGCACCAGCGTTCCGTCATAGTCGAGCAGGAGCAGGCGGCGGCCAGCCACCCGGTATTCGTCCAGCAAGCGGCAGCGCGTATAGGTATCGAGGTGTTCTTCAGCAAACGTCTGCTGCCTGCACTTGATGCCATTGAGCTGGGTGAGGAAGTCGCCGGCCCAGGTCTGCACGTCGTAATCGCGCAGGCGGGCCTGCATATGGGCAATCCGCTCGCCCTGCTCCTCCGGGGGCATTTCCAGACCGGTACGGATTTTCTCCGCCATTTCATTCAGGTCATTGGGATTGATGATGAGTGCGGTGGTCAGTTCGCGGGCAGCCCCGGCCATTTCCGAAAGCAGCAATACGCCGCGGCCATCTTCCCGGCTAGCCACGAATTCTTTTGCCACCAGGTTCATACCGTCGCGCAGGGGGGTGATAAAGGCCAAGTCGGCGGCCGTGTATAATGCCACCATCTGTTCAAAGGACAGCGACTGGTACTGGTAGATCACCGGCTGCCAGTGCAGGCTGCCCAGTTCGCTGTTGATGCCTGAAATGGTTTCATCGATGGTACGCTTCCGCTCGGCATATCGCGCAAGATTGTCGCGCGAAGGCACGATGACCATAATGAACACCACCTTGCCATGGTACTGCGGATTGTTGCGCAGGAAACAGGCATAGGCTTTCAGCCGGTTATTCAGTCCTTTCGTATAATCAAGCCGGTCCACGGAAAACAGGATCTTCTTGCCGGGCAAACCTTCCCGGATGGATTGCCTGGCCACCGCCACGCCGGGATCGCCGTAGGCCTGGTGAAACTGCAGGAAGTCGACTGAAATGGGAAACACGTCCACCTTCACCAGCCGGTCGCGGTATTGCAGCACGTGCTGCTCGTTGTCGAGCCCGAGCACCAACTGTACGGATTGCAGGAAGTGTACGGCGTAATCCATGGTGTGAAAGCCAATAAGGTCAGCGCCCAGCATACCCTGCAGTAAAGCTACCTGCCAGTGGCGCGGCAGCAGGCGTACAAGCTCATGGGAAGGAAAGGGTATATGCAGGAAGAACCCGATGGTGATCCCGGGTACGGCTTCGCGCAGCAGGCCGGCCAGGGGCAGCAGGTGGTAATCGTGGATCCACACCGTATCCTGCGGACGCAGCTGGTGCTGCAGCACTTCGGCAAATGCTGCATTCACTTCGAGGTAATGTTCCCAGGGCCCGGCCACATACTCTGCATAGGAAGGAAAGTAATGAAACAAAGGCCAGAGCACCGAGTTGGCAAAGCCGCCGTAGTAGCCCTCGTAGCGTTTCTTTTCCACAAATACCGGAAGGTACCGGTAATGCACTTTTTGGGCCGAGGGATCCGAGGCAGCCCAGGCCGCTGGGGAACAGCCGGGAACGCCCGACCAGAATACCTCGTTGAAGGGCCGGCTGCAGGCATGCGAAAGATAACTGGAGATGGCCGATACCAGCCCCCCGCTGCAGGGGGTCATCACTCCTGATTCGTCCACCGTAACCGGTAGCCGGTTGGCCACAATAAACAAGCGCTTCGACTGCATAGTAAGTTCTTTGGTATACAAGGAGGTGCCCGGTAAAGATGAAGCCGCGGGAAAAGGATGGGGTTAGAATAGGGTTAGAATGCTGTTAGAATGAAAAGCTGTTGCAATCTGCAGATCGTTGATGGTTAATGTACGATGGCTGAAGAGGAATCAGCAATGTTCCATACTCAATACGCAACGCTCAATCGCTGATACAGGCTGACGGCACTGATCATTTACATGCAACCCATACATCGTACATCGCATACTTCGTACACCGTACATCGTAAATCGTACATCAGCACCGCTATTTCTCCCGTACCGCTTTCGTCAGTTCCTCGATCTGGCGGCGCAGTTCGCGGATATCGGCCGCGCCGGCGACCGGAGCCTCTTTTTCTTCGGCATCGCGGCCGATAAAGAACGAGGCCAGGGTAGCCGTGATATAACCGAAGATGCTGAAGCCATAGAGGGCCAGCAGAAAGCAAAGCACCCGCCCCTCGCCGCTGCGGGGCCAGTACTCGCTGCCGATGGTCATTACCATCATGGCCGTCCACCAGAGGGCTTCGCCGAACGACTGCAGGCCTTCTTCATTCCGCTCAAACGCATACATGCCGGCCGCACCACCCACAACCACCACCACCGTCAGCAGCACCACATAAGGAAAGCCCCGGCGCTGCAGCGTGGCCCCCAGGCTCTTCATGCTCCGGTTAAGGGAAGCCAGAATTTTCACCAGCCTCAGGCTGCGCAGTCCCCGCAACAGGCGCACCAGCCGCACTACCCGCACCACGCGCAGTGCCGGGATGATCAGCGAAACAGCCGTCAGCCAGTTCTTCCGCAGGAAAACCCCTTTCCGGGGTGCCAGTACGAACTTAATTATGAAGTCCAGGACAAAAAGCGCCCAGATCACCAGGGTGATGAGTTCCAGCGCGGGCGATAACCCGGCAACCAGTTCCACTACCAGCAGCACAAGCCAGGCAAAACCCAAAACAACCATGGGTCCTTCCAGCGCTTTTTCTACCCGCAGCAATAAGGC
>DATAGL010000186.1:0-6374 GCA_036263755.1 Chitinophagaceae bacterium
CGCCGAGCCGGCGGAGGGCATCGGTCTGCTCTTTCGCGCTTCCGGGCCGGACCAGCGCCCGCACCGCTGCGCGCCGCTGCCGCAGGTGGGCCGCGATCCGGCGGCCGAGGGCGCCGGTGGCCCCTGCCAGGATGATGGTTCCTCCCTTTTCCTCCCGTTCCCTGTTTCCGTTTGCTTCCGCTCTGCTGACCACACGCATATGCCTTCTGTTTTTCTTTCCAGGAACCCTGGCCTTCCGGAAGAACAAACATCCTTCCGGAAGGTTCAGGGCCGGCAGGCATTCCTGGCCGAAAGCATCAAAAGCATTTCTGGTACTGAAGGCCCGTTAACGCTGTCGTCCCTATTGGGCAAACCGCTTCAGGATCGCCTCCAGGTGGCCCGCATCGCCCAAAGTCCGGCGGAAGGGCGTGTAATAGCCGGCATCCATCCGGATGTACCGGTCGGCCTGGGCCGCCTCGCTCCATCCCTTCTTTACCGACTCCAGGGCCGGTGCATTGGTCTGGTGCAGGAGGATCAATTCCTGTACGATGGAGTCGCGCAGCGCGGGCCGCAGCCGTTGGTGGAGCAGTACGGGACCCAGCGGTATTTCGGGCGACAGCCAGAGCAGCCGGATCTTCGCGGCCAGGGCCGTGTCGGCCAGTAACCGGAAGTATTCGGTGCTGCCTACCGCCGCCACATCGGCCGACCCGTTCAGCACGGCTTCGGCCGCCGCGCGGTGGTTGCCCGCATACCCCAGCGATCGGAAGCCCGTTTCCGGGTCGGAAATACCGGCGCCGTTCAGGGCGAGGCGGGGCACCAGGTTTCCGGAAGTGGAGCCGGGACTGACCAACAGCAGGCGCAAGGAAGCGGCTTCCTGCCGGAGGCCGGCCAACGTACTGGCTGTGATGCCGTTGTGTGCAATAATTGCGGTTTTGTAATTGTCCCGGGCTCCCGGGCGCACTTGCAGCACGGCACAGGGCTTCAGGGCGTGCGGCCTGGCGGAGGCCTCCAGGAGCAGGTAGCCGAAGGTGTTGATGAGGGCTATGTCCACTTCATCCCCCTGCAGCGCCGTAATAAATGCCTGCACCGTAGGATAGCTTTTCACCTCCACCGGCTGGCCTGTAGTCCGGGCCAGGTGTTCCGCCAGCGGCCGGATGTGGTGCAGCCGGTTGTTGTCGGCGTACTGGTAGGTAGCCAGGACGAGGGACTGGGCATGGGCGCTCCCTGCCGACAGGAGCAGCCATCCCGCGAAAAAAATACGGAACAATCTCATGCTGCAAAGATGAATGCCTGCTGCTCCCGGCCCGGACCCAGCTGTACCGGAAGGAGAAAATGATTAATGAATTGCCGATCGGCGCATCGGGCCGGCAACAGGACGGTCTTCCGGACCCTTTGCCGTAGATCCGTGGCTTTGTGCCTCCGGTGTCACCGGACGGGGCCTCGGGCGTTCCGCCCCCACCGGTAGGCCGCATACCACAACACCCCGGCAACCAGCAGCTGGGCAACGATCAGGCCATTGCTGATGGCAGGGATTGAGGGATCCGCTTCCGGGGGCTCAGGGGCTGTGCCGCCCAGGCCCGATAGTGGCGGGTAGACCGTTCCGCCGGTGCCCCACATCAGCAACAGGAATTCTTTTTGGGCCAGCAGCAGCAGCAGGAGGAACAACAGGCCGGAAAGAAGAAAAAGACGATTCGGAAGGCTTCGGCGAAACCCCTGGCGCACTACCCGGACGAGGTACAGGAAAAAGGTCAGGAAGAGAAATACCGGAATGAGGAAGTGTACGGGCGCCAGCACAAAATAGGTGTCATAAACGTGCAGGTCTACTGTATGGACCCGAAAATTCCAGGACAGGAGGGGTCCGCACAGAATCAGGGTAACTACTGCAGCAGCCGTCAGCCAGAGCAGTTCACGCAGGAAGGGGTGCAGCGGGCGGGACATACAGGTATTTTTTAGCTGGGATGACCGGGTGGCAGGACGCCTTTTATTAGGGGTTTCTTCGAGGATTGTTCGAGGTTTGTTCGAGGTTTGTTCGACTCCACCCGAAGCAATCCCGAACAATCCTCGAACAAACCTTGAAGAAAGTACAACCGAAAGGCCATAAAAAAATAGAAAATCCCCTTACCGGGCGGAATCCGTCCGGGCCCGGGCCGGCAGGTATACTTCGATCAGCCCCTGGGTATCGCCCCTCCGCGGGGCCGTAAAGGAGTCCACCTTCTGGTAATGCTGCAGGAGGGCCTCCCGCACCCGGAAGGGGTAAAAGTTGTTCAGGCTCGGAATGTGCTGGAACAGCACGAGGTCGTAGTGGCCCCGGGCGATCTTGTCCTCGTACATCTTTGCCTCGCGGTTGAACATGGCCACACCCAGGTGGTACCAGAGCGGGATGTCCGGCCCGGTTTCCAGTTTATAAGGCATTTCCACGGCCAGCGGGGTCAGCTCCGACATATTGAGCACGCGGAGGTCGCCGGCCGCCCGATGCGCTTTTACCAGGTCCATATTCAGCAGCCGCTTCATGCCTTCGGCCGTGGCGGGGGGCATGTAAATCTTGTCGAACGACTTCAGCCCGCTGTACACCCACTGGCTCGTAGGCACTTCGCCCGTGGGGTGGATGTCGATCATGTAGGTCTTGCGGTTCACCACGTTCTCGCCCGAGGTGCTGGCCACTTCCGTGGCGGGCAGGGCGCGCTGCGCGATGCGCTGGAAATACTTCCAGAAGGTGCCGCTCCACCACAGCAGCATACCCAGTCCGGCTACGGCCAGCGGCTTCCAGCGGAAGAAGTTGATGGCCATTTTCTCGGCCAGCAGGGTCATCACCAGGGCAAAGGCAAAGGCATGGAAAAAGATATTGTTGTCGGGCGGGGTGTAGGAAGTGATCTGGATGATGGCCGCCTCGGCCAGGATCCCCAGGGTCAGCAGGGCAAAAAGGGTGATCCGCTTGTTGGCGAAGAACTCCCGGAACGAACGGAACGACACCACCAGCAGCAGCACCACCAGGAAGAGGTAGAACTTGATCCACTGCGAAGCGTAAAAGAACTCGTCCACGATCTCGAAGGCCGAGATCCGCGCCACGTGGGGCGGCTGGCCGTGGTTGAACCAGTAGCCGAAGCTGTACCGGGTCAGCGGCAGGAGGAAGGCGGTCGTGATAAGGGCAAAGGACCCGACGAACACCACCAGGGGCAGCCATTTCTTTTCGTACAGGCTGTGTGCCAGCAGCAGCGCCGCGCAAAGCACGAAGGCCAGGCCACCGCCGTCCTGCTTAGTAAAGAACGAAAAGAACACAAAAAGGGCAGCCCCCACGAGCCAGGCCCAGGAAAGGCGGCCCGTGCCGCGGGAAATATAGCGGAGCGTAAAGGCCAGGCCCACCATGCCGTACACGATCACCGTATGGTTGTACCAGGGCCAGAAATTGAAAAACGAGTACGAAAGCACGTACAGGAGCACCGACAGGAGGCGGATGCCCGGCTGCACATCCAGGCTTTTAAGAATGGAGCGGAAGGCCAGCCCCGAAACGATGTTGATGAAGACCTGCGCCTTGACCAGCGTCACCAGCTGCGGGCCGAAGAGCTTGAAGAACAGGGCGGGTACGGCCCAGAACATATAGCCCAGCGGCATGCCGAAGTCGCGGTAAGGCATCTGTCCCTCGCTCAGGCGGTAGGCGCCTTCCCAGGAAAGGAAGATGTTGACGCGGTAGGGAAAGGTGGCAAACAGGGGAACCAGGGCGAGCAATACGATCAGGGCGATTTCCAGCCAGGAAAAGATCCGGGCCCGGCGGGCTTCCGCAGGGTGTACGTTCATAAGCAGGGTTTGTAAGATCGCGGCCAAGATATAAACGAAAGGGGGGAATCGGAAGTTTTCGTTAAGGCTTTTGACAAAAACCGCTTAAAGCTGTGTGCTTTAGGCTTTTCCGTCTAATTTTACGCGACCATCGTAAACTGTTTATGCCGTGGCGTATTTAAAGCTACTCCGTCCCAAGGATTGGGCTAAGAACCTTTTCCTTTTTATTCCGCTCTTCTTTGCCAAGGAACTTTTTCACTGGGAACTGTACCCGATGCTCCTGCTCGGCTTCCTTTGCTTCTCGTTCGTGGCTTCCTCCATATACATTATTAACGACTACCGCGATATCGAGGACGACCGCAAGCACCCGGAAAAAAGCAAGCGGCCCCTGGCCTCCGGCGCCGTATCCAAGCCGGTGTCGCTGGTCATCTGCGGCCTGCTGCTGGTGGCGGGCTTTGTGCTGGCGTATTTCGTGGGGCAGAAATTCCTGTTTGTCCTGGCGATCTATTTCGCGCTGAACCTCGGTTATTCCTTCGGACTGAAGACCATCCCCATTCTCGACATCAGCATTGTGGCCGCCGGGTTTGTGCTGCGGGTAAAGGGCGGCGCCGTGATCGCGCAGGTCGGGCTGTCCGAGTGGCTCACCATCATGATCTTCCTGCTGGCCCTGTTCATGGCCATCGGCAAGCGGCGCGACGATGTGCTGCTGAAGCTGAGCTCCGGAACCGACATGCGCAAGTCGATCAAGGGGTACAACCTGGAGCTGCTCAACGTACTGCTGGCCCTTGTATGCGCCGTTATTATCGTGTCTTATTTTATGTACACGATGTCGGACGACGTGCTGCGCCGGATGGGCACCCACCGCCTGTATTATACCTGCCTCTTTGTTTTGGCCGGAATTATGCGATATTTGCAGATCATTTACGTGCAGGCCCAGAGCGGCTCGCCCACAAAGATCCTCTACAAAGACCGGTTCATCCAGGTGACCATACTCCTGCTGATTGCAAGCTATTACCTGATCATTTATACGAAAGACATAATTATTTTTAAATGATAAAGAAACAGGTTGCCAACTGGGGCAATTACCCGGTAGTGGAAACAGAGGAAAAAAGCTTTTCCTTCCTGGAGCAGGTCAGCAGCACCCTGGCCCAGACCGACGGGCTTATCGCCCGCGGGGCCGGCCGCTGTTACGGCGATGCCTCCCTCGCCCGCCACACCGTTTCCACACTCAAGTACGACAAGATCCTCTCTTTCGATACGGAAAAAGGTTATTTTGAATGCCAGTCGGGCCTCACGCTGGATGCTATCCTGGAAGTGATCGTACCCAAAGGCTGGTTCCTTCCGGTAACGCCCGGCACCAAGTTCATTACCGTAGGCGGGGCCGTGGCCTCCGACGTGCACGGAAAGAACCACCATGTGGACGGATCCTTTTCGGCCCATGTGCTGGAAATGGACGTGCTGCTGGCCGACGGCCGCGTGGAAACCTGTTCACAGGACCGCCACCCTGACCTGTTCTGGGCCACCTGCGGCGGCATGGGCCTGACCGGCATCATTACCCGCGTCAAATTCGACCTGAAGAAAATTGAAACCTCCTATATAAAGCAGAAGCAGGTAAAGGCCGAAAACCTCGAGGAAGTGCTGCGCCTGTTCGAGCAGTACAAGGACGCCACGAACTCCATGGCCTGGATCGACTGCCTCAAAAAAGGAAAAAACTTCGGCCGCAGCATCCTGATGGTGGGCGAGCACGCCCGGCTTGAAGACCTGAGCGAAAAGCAGCGGAAGGCCCCCCTGGCCCTGCCGAAGAAAAGGAAGATCACCTTCCCGTTCAACCTGCCCTCCTTTGTACTGAACACCTTTACGGTAAAGGCCTTTAACTGGCTGTACTACGGAAAGAACTTCAAAAAGGAGATCAACAACGTGGTTTCCTACGAGCCGTTCTTTTACCCGCTCGACTCCATCCTGCACTGGAACCGCGGCTACGGTAAAAAAGGCTTTGTCCAATACCAGTTCGTGCTGCCGCTGGAAAGCAAGCAGGGGCTGATCGAGATCCTGAACCGGATCTCCGATGCCGGGATGGGCTCCTTCCTGGCGGTGCTGAAAGTGTTCGGCAAGCAGGATGATCTAATTTCCTTCCCCACCGAAGGTTATACCCTGGCGCTGGATTTCCCCGTGCGCAAGGGACTTTTTGCTTTCCTCGACGAGCTGGACGAGATCGTGCTGCGCTACAACGGCCGCCTGTACCTGACGAAGGACGCCCGGATGAAGCCCGAGATCTTCTGGCGCTCCTACCCCAATGCCCAGCGTTTCCTGGACATAGTAAAGAAGTGGAACCCCCAATTTAAAATCAACTCGATACAGGCGCACCGCCTGAACATCACGCAATAACCGCCCTATGCCCACCGTGCTTATCCTGGGTGCCACCTCCGATATGGGACTGGCCATCGCCCGGAAGTTTGCCTCCGAACGTTACGCCGTGCAGCTCGCCGGCCGCCGGCCCGAACAACTGGAAGCTTTCCGCTCCGACCTTTCCATCCGCTCCGGCGTTCCGTGTACCGTACACGCTTTTGATGCGCTGGACTTCGGATCGCATGCGGCTTTTTACGAAAGCCTGCCCGTGAAGCCCG
>DATAGL010000187.1:0-1911 GCA_036263755.1 Chitinophagaceae bacterium
TCTTTTCCTGATATTCTTTCCAGGCTGTGGACATGATGTGTTGTTTTTGGATAGATAAAGATAAGCGATGTACGGCGTACGATGTACGATGTACGGTGTGTGCAGGGCTTCCGGTAAGTTGATGTTTCAGAATGGATTCAAACTTAGTAACACATTTGCTACAGGCGCACATCATACACCGTACATCGTACGCCGTACATTCCTAAGCAGCCGCCTTCAGCTTCGCTTCCGCTTCCGGCTTTTTCTCCTTCGCAATATTTACGAGGATGACGCCGGCCAGGATGATGGCCAGGGCAACCACCTGGCGGGAGCCGATGGCTTCGCCCGCGAAGAGCCAGCCGAGAAATACCGCCACTACCGGGTTCACGTAGGCATAGGTGCCCACCAGCGAAGGCGGGCGCACGCTCAGCAGCCATACATACGCGCTGTAGGCCACCAGCGATCCGAACACCACGAGGTAAAGCAGGGCACCGGCCGATTCGGGGGTAAGGGCGCTCCACGAGAACTGCGCCGTTTCGCCGGTGGCCACCGAAACGGGTACGCCGGCGATGCCCGCCGCCAGCATCTGGATGGCCACTTTCATCGGGGTGCTGCCTTCCGCCGGCTTGTACTTCGAATACAGCGAGCCGACTGTCCAGCCAATGGTACCCAGCACCAGCACGAAAAGCGAAGCCAGTTTCTGCGGGTCGTCAAAGAACTGCGCCGAGCTGTTGCCGGAGAACAGGTACACCACACCGCCGAACCCCACGAGCAGTCCGGCAACGATCCATTTGTTGGCAAAATAGGCCGCCCACTGCCGCCGGTCCAGCGCTACGAACCACAGGGGCACCGTGGCCACGATGATGGCGGCCAGCCCGCTGGGCAGGTACTGCTCCACCCACACTACCGCGCCGTTGCCGATGAACAGCATGAGCAGCCCGGCCAGCGCGGAGATGCCCACCGAGCGCAGCGGCGGTGTTTTCTCCCCGCGCAGCAGGCACCAGCCGTAAAGCAGTCCGCCGGCCAGCAGAAAGCGGACAGCCACCATCAGGAAGGGCGGAATGCTTTTCAGGGCATAGGCAATGCCGAGGTAGGTAGAGCCCCAGATCAGGTAAAGGGCGGCAAAAGCGGCAATGATCAGGCCTTTCGAAGGCCCGGCCACGGGATGCAGGCGGGTCATGGTTCCGGTGTTTTGGGAATGGGCAAATGATTGTCTTCTTTCACCGTGTCCAGCACGATGGTCGTTTTCGTGGAAAGGATCCCTTTGACCTTGCTGAACTGGGCGCGCATGAACTGCACCAGCGACTGGGGGTCGCGGGCCCGGACCTTCGCAATGTAGCAGTCCTCGCCGGCAATATGGTGCAGCTCCAGCACTTCAGGCAGGGAAGCCAGCTGCTCGGCCACCTGGGCATTGCCCGGACCTTCGCTGCTTTTGATAAAGATGAAGGCCAGCAGTTTCAGGCCGAGCGCGGAAGCGTTGAGCCGGGCCGGGTAGCCGGTGATGACGCCGCGGGTCTCCAGCTTTTTTACCCGTTCGAGCACGGCCGAAGGGGCCATGCCCAGCAGGCGGGCCAGCTCGGCGTTCGACATGCAGGCATTGGGCTGCAGGTGCTCCAGGATCTTCAGGTCGGTATCATCCAGGGTGAAGGACATGTTTCAGAATTATATTCGGTAAAAATAAGAAACAGCCGAATAATGTTCTAAAATTATGCCAAAACGCCGCTAATTGAAGGTGTGGTCGGTAGGGTTGAACAGTTGAATGGTTGATTAGTTGACAGGAGGCCAACTGCAGGTGGATGAAGAATTTCGCACAGGGCGAGCAGAGAAGCAGAGTTGGCAATGAATGCTTTGCAGGCCTGCAGCCTTACCATAAACAGCCCTCTGTAAACTCTGTTACTCTGCTTCCTCTGTGCGAAATTCTTATCAACTTAT
>DATAGL010000188.1:0-3299 GCA_036263755.1 Chitinophagaceae bacterium
AACCCTGCAGGGCGTGACCGTAACGGCACGCAAGCCGCTGGTAGAGTTGCGGGCCGATAAAACCGTGATCAACGTCGAGGCCGGTCTGACCAACACCGGCACCACGGCCCTGGAGGCGCTGGAAAAAATGCCCGGCATCACGGTGGACAAAGACGGCAACCTTTCGCTGAAAGGCCGTCCCGGCGTGCTGGTGCTGATCGATGGCAAGCCCACTTACCTCGACCCCGCCGCCCTTTCATCCATGCTTTCCGGGATGAGTGCTTCGGGCATCGAGCGCGTGGAACTGATGGACCAGCCGCCGGCCCGCTACGATGCGGCCGGGCAGGCCGGCGTCATTAACATCGTGATGAAGAAGAACCGGCAGCGCGGATTCAACGGCAGCGTGTCGGCTTCTTATGGCCAGGGTTTCTATCCCAAATCGAACAACAACCTGCAGCTGAACTACCGCTCGGGCAGGATCAATGTATTTGTCAACTACAGCCTCAACGCATCCAAACAGTTCACGCGTGTCTACGCCCTGCGCCGCTACCTCGATGCACAGGGTACCGTATTGTCGCTCCTGGAACAGCCTACTTTTTTCAGCAGCGACGTGGCTGTGCACAACCTGCGCACGGGCCTTGACTGGACCCTTACTCCAAAGACCTCCATCGGGATGACGCTGACCGGCCTTTTGTTCACCCGCGACGGCGGCGGTGGTAACGAAGCCTTGTGGATGGGTACCGACCGTCAGCCCGACTCACTCATCCGCACCCTGTCCACCAGCGGCAACCGGTTCCGCAATGGCGGCGGCAACCTGAACCTGCGGCATTCGTTCACCGCTAAAAAAGAACTGACGGCCGACCTGGATGTGCTGGGCTACCAGCTCACCGGTGACCAGTATTTTGAAAATATCGGCGTTGTGCCGGTGGCGTATGTAGAGGCGAACCGGGGTGAAGTGCCTTCCGATATCCGCATCCTCAGCGCCAAGTCCGATTACCGCGAGCAGCGGGGAGCCGTCACCTTTGAGGGCGGCTGGAAGAGCTCCTACATCACAACGGACAATATAGCCGCTTACGAATATTACAACGGCAGCAACTGGCTGGAAGACCTGGACCGCAGCAACCATTTCCGGTACCGGGAAACGATCCATGCCGTATATGGCAGCGCGCAGGGTTCCTGGAAAAAATGGACGGGCAGTGCCGGCCTCCGTTTCGAGCATACGAACTACAAGGCCCACCAGCTGGGCAACAGCCTGCGCAAGGATTCGGCGTTTTCGCGCTCCTACAGCAGTCCCTTTCCCACGCTGTCACTGGCCTATGCGGCCGACTCGGTCCATACCTTCCGGCTGGCGGCAGCCCGCCGCATCGACCGGCCTGCCTACCAGAAGCTCAATCCTTTTCAGGCCATCATCAACAAGTATACGTACCAGTCGGGCAACCCGTACATCCTTCCCCAGTATACCTGGAATTTCGAGCTTTCGCACAGCTACAGGGACCTGCTGCTGACCAGCATTTCGTACGGCATCACCACCGATTATTTTTCGCAGATCTTCCTGGCCGGGCCCAACGACCTGATCATCTATACCGAAGGCAACATCGGCAAAGCTTATAACCTTGGGCTTTCAGTCGGCACGCAGTTGCAGCCGGCCAAGTGGTGGTCGCTCTCCGCCCAGGTGGTGGCGAACCGCAAAAAACTGCAGGGCGTTTTGTGGAAAGACTACCGCGCCACGATCACCCAGGCCAGCTTCAACCTGAACAACCAGTTCCGCTTCAATAAGGGCTGGTCCGCCGAACTCACGGGCTTTGTCAACAGCCGCTCGCAGAACGACCTGCAGGAAGTGCTGGACCCCGCCGGCCAGCTGTCGGTGGGCTTCGGCAAAGCCGTGCTGCAGAACAAAGGCACCCTGCGCCTGGCGGTACGCGACCTTTTTTATACGCAGTGGATGAAAGGCATGTCGTACTTCGAAGGCTCCGATGAATACTTCAAGCTCACGCGCGACACCCGCGTGGTCACGCTCTCCTTTACCTACCGGTTCGGCAAGGCGTTCAAAAGCAGCCGTCGCAGCGACGGCGGGGCCAGCGAGGAAAAGCAGCGTGTGGGAATCTAGGGATGTACGATGTGAGATGTACGGTGTACGATGTGCCGGATTGATGATTGACGATTGACGATTGACGATTGACGATTGACGATTGACGATTGACGATTGACGATTGACGATTGACGATTGACGATTGACGATTGAATTTGGAGCTACTGAAGATACAAAATATCCTCTGCGTCTTTGCGGCCCTTTGCGCCTTCGCGTGCAACAAAAGCCGCAGGTGAAAAGCTGATATCGCAAAACGCAATAGCCTCCCATACCTCCTTTTCTCCTTAGCTCTGCGCGAAACCTTTAATCCCGTAATCCCAATCCCGCTAATCCCTCCCTAATCCCGCCAATCCGCGGTTATTAACAATTGCTTATACATAGTCCGTTAATCCTGTGCGCGGATTCAGCTTCATAGAGGGGAACGCCTTCAAACCAACGTTCTCATTCCTCATGAAAAAGCAGTTACTCTTCAGCGCCTCTATCCTGTTTTCCTCTCTTTTATTTGCACAGCAGGCTCCCGCTTTCGGCATCCGTGCCGGCGTTACCTCGGCGGGCATCCGCGGCGAAGCCGTCAACAGCATGAAAGACCTTGTGGAAGTGGCCGACGGTGCCGTGACGACCGGCAACCGCACCGGGTTTTTCGCCGGCGGCTATGTAACCATTCCGGTGAGCCAAACCGTATCCATCGAGCCTTCGCTGAACTACACCCAGAAAGGCTATATGATGCGCGGCGACCTGAACCTCAAAGGCGTGGAGTTCCTGGGCGCCAATGCCCGTGCACAACTCACGTCCCATTACATCGACCTGCCCGTCGTGCTCAAGGCCAACATGGGTGGCTTCCAGGTTTTTGCCGGTCCGCACGTTTCCTACCTGGCCAAGGCTGACCTGCGGGCCACGGCGGGCGCACTGGGCTTCAATTTCCTTAAACGCACAATGGACGCCACCGGGCAGATGAACCGCTGGGATGCCGGCCTCACCGGCGGTATCGGCTACCAGTTCAAAAACGGCGTGAACCTTTCGGCCGCCTATGACCACGGACTGATGCGCGCCGACGCCGGCCAGAGCGCCGATGTATACAACCGGGCCGTGAAAGTGGGCGTGGGGATCAGCTTTTAAGCTGCGAGCTGGCAGTTTCAAGGTTTAAAGTCTAAGGTTTCAACGTTTAACGTTAAACCTTAAACTTTAAACCGGGCAGCCATTTCATTCGATTATAGGTAAAAGCAAAGCCGCC
>DATAGL010000189.1:0-1965 GCA_036263755.1 Chitinophagaceae bacterium
TGGGCTACTCCTCCATTTCCCATTTCTCCACCGCTTTTAAAAAGCATACCGGCCTGAAGCCGTGCGAGCTGCTGCTGCATGGATAGCAGCAAGGGGCAAGCTGCAAGCAGTTGTTCAGTTTACAGGTTCACAGGTTGAAACCGAAATCAAGGTTTGTTTGGCAGATCAAGCCGGGATGTTGCTGCTAAAATCCTTTTGCGTATTGAACATTGAGTGTTGAGTATTGAACATTGAATTTTTCCCTATCAACTGATCAACGGATCAACTGGTTAACTGATTTCTGTTCCGCTTAAACTTCGCGCCTTCCCCTTACTTTTGCCATCCCATGTTCAGTCTCCTGGCCGGTACGGTTCTTCTTGCATTGGTGCACGCCCTTATTCCCAATCACTGGCTGCCGCTGGTAGCGGTGGCACGCTCCGAACAGTGGAAACAGCGCGAGGTAAGTACCGTTACGCTGATCGCCGCCCTGGCCCACGTAACCGGCACGGTGGTGCTCGGACTCATCCTGGGGCGCATCGGGACCGAACTGGAGCAGGACTACGGCGGCACCGTTCATGTGGCCTCTTCGGTGCTGCTCATAGTGTTCGGACTGATCTACTTTACCGTTAACCTGCCGCACCACCACCACAGCGAGCAGCGCGACGTGGCCGCCTTCAAGCGCTCGAAGCGCCGCTGGATCTTCATCTTCATCATCATGATGTTCCTTTCGCCCTGCCTCGAAGTGGAAAGCCTTTTTCTTTCCGCGGGTGTGCACGGCATGGGTGTCGTTTCCCTGATGGCCGCAGTCTATGCCGTAGTGTCGATCTCAGGTATCCTGCTGCTGGTGAACCTGGGGTATCGCGGCGTGAAGCTGCTCTCCGCGGAATTCATCGAGCACAACGAAAAGCGGATCTCCGGGATTGTGCTGATCATCGTGGGGATCGTGTCGTTTTTCCTGCATTAGGATTTACGATTTACGATTTACGATTGACGATGTACGATTGGGTTTCTGATTGTTGCTTCCCTTCGCTATTCTTCAATCGGCATTCCTTGTTCTGCGGTTCTCTGCCTCCGGCAGCAGGTTGCACGCAAAGGCGCGGAGGAGCGCAAGGACGCAAAGAGCTGTTTACGCTAACCCGATCTGTCTTACTTGAGCATTGAATATTGAGCGTTGATTATTGCTTATTTCCCTTAAATAACCGCTAACGACGAGCGCACCGCCTCCACCGTTTCCTCCAGGTCGGCCTGCGTGAGGGCATTGGAAAGAAACCAGGTTTCAAACGCCGACGGGGGCAGGTACACGCCGCGGTCGAGCATAGCGTGGAAGAAGCGGTTGAATTTCGCATTGTCGGCTGCGGCGGCGGAGGCAAAATCGGTCACCGGCTGTGTACTGAAATGGATGCTGATCATGGAGCCGAGGTGGTTGATCACAAAAGGGGCACCGGCAGCTTCGAGAACACTGCGCAGCTCCGTTTCCAGGAATTGTCCCTTCTGTTCCAGCGCCTCGTAAACGGAGGGGTTATTCTTCAGCTCCTGCAGCAGGGTGTAGCCGGCGATCATGGCCAGCGGGTTACCCGACAGGGTACCGGCCTGGTACACGCTGCCCAGCGGGGCGATGTGCTCCATAATGGCCCTGCGTCCGCCGAAAGCGCCCACCGGCATGCCGGCGCCGATCACCTTGCCGTAGGTCACCAGGTCGGCATCGATCTTCAGGCGTTCCTGTGCGCCGCCGGGTGCCAGGCGGAAACCCGTCATCACTTCGTCGAAGATGAACAGGATGCCCTCTTCGGTGCAGATCTTCCGCAGGCCTTCCAGGTAGCCGGCTTCCGGGAGGATGCACCCCATGTTGCCGGCAACCGGCTCAATGATGAGGGCGGCAATTGCTCCTTTGTTGGCGGCCACCAGTTCTTCCACAGCGGGCAGATTGTTGTAGGGAGCGGTGAGGGTATCCTGTGCCACCGAAGCGGTAACTCCCGGGACCGTCTG
>DATAGL010000190.1:0-4228 GCA_036263755.1 Chitinophagaceae bacterium
TTTACTACGAAGGGGGCTATACCTTCCAGCACGACATGAACCCGGATGTCCGCTTCAACGCCAAAGACTCCGATCCTCCCAAGATGAAGCGTAAAGTGATCCGCGGCGGTAGCTGGAAAGACGTAGGCTACTACCTGCAGACCGGTACCCGCACCTATGAGTACCAGGATTCCACCAAGTCGTACATCGGTTTCCGTACCGTCATCGATCTCCCCGCCCAGTCGAAAAGATAATTCACTTCCCTTCTGAAATAAACAGAAAGCAGTAAACGTTAAAGGATAGCTTGCCAGAAAGTACAGCAGGCTATCCTTTGACCTATACCTTATACAACTTTGTAACCTTCATTCAGTTAGTAACCAACCCTCTATTTTAAAATCAGTATTTTATGGCAGCTGCTATTCCACCCAAAGTATCCAAAGTCGTTGACATTTTCGTATCCGTCGCCGCCGCGATCGTAATCTGGGGCGCCCTCCGCAAGATCCTGCACGCACCCGACGCCGACATGTGGCTGAAGATCGGTCTGACCACCGAGGCCCTCGTGTTCCTCGTTTACGGTGCTCTTTATATGATTTACCCGGCCGAAGGCGGCGTGAAGCACGGACCGGCCCTGGCCGCTGCCACCCCGAACGTACTGGGTTCGATGGACAAGGCCCTGATGGACGCCGACATTACCCCGGCCAACCTGAACCGCCTGGGCGAAGGCTTCAAGAAGCTGAACTCCACCATCTCCAACATGAACGATATTACCGATGTGGTAGCTGCCACCGGTGATTATACCCAAAAAACGAAAGAAGTAACCAACGCCCTGTCTTCTGTAAAGGATGCATACGTCCAGGCCGCTTCTTCGGTAGGTGCGTTTAATTCCGCTTCTGATTCGGCCCGTGTATTCCACGACCAGATCCAGGTGCTGACCAAAAACCTGTCTTCCCTCAACACCATTTATGAGCTGGAACTGCAGGAAAGCAACAACCACCTGAAAACCCTGAACTCTTTCTACGGCCGCCTGGCAGAAACGAGCAACGCGATGCTGAGCTCTGCAGAAGACGCCAAGAAAGTACAGGCCCAGATCGGAAACCTCGCCGGCAACCTCGGCAAGCTGAACACCATCTACGGAAACATGCTGAGCGCCATGCAAGGCCGCTAAGCCCACACTATTCAGACAATACTACCGGAACTAAATCAATAAGACACTTTTAAAATTACTTTCATCCTATGGCACTACCTGCAGAGCCGAGGCAAAAGATGATCAACCTGATGTACCTGGTGCTGACTGCCCTGTTAGCCCTGAACGTATCAGCCGAAATCCTCAATGCCTTCAAGACCGTTGACCGGAGCTTAACGACGACGAATACAACTATTAACGCCTCTACACAAACCATCATGGCTTCTTTCAAAGAGAAGCTCAATGAGCCGGAAAGCCGCGCCAAGGCAGCCGAATGGATGCCGAAAGCCGAGCGCGCCGTTGCACTTACTCAGGGCCTGAACAGCTATATCCAGGGACTTCGCGAGGAGATCCTGAAAGCTGCCGGACAGGACGCGGAAAAGATGAAGCAGGGGGACTCTACCTACAAGGAAGACAACCAGGACATCGCTACCCACATCATGGTGGAATCCGGAAAGGGTAAGCAGCTGCACGACAAGCTGGCCCAATATAAGAAAGACATCTTGGCCATTGACCCGACCATGGCCCGGGAACTGAACAATGCCCTCAGCCAGATTGACCTGACCCCCCCGCCCGCCAAAAACCACGGAAACTCTTCTTGGGAAGCTTCTTACTTCCACATGGTGCCTACGGTAGCAGCCATCACCATGCTGAGCAAGTTCCAGAACGACCTGAAGACCTCCGAGAACCGCGTGGTGTCCGCTTTCCACGAGAAGGTTGGACAGGTGAAGGTCCGGTACAACCAGTTCGCCGCCATTGTTGGCCAGAATTCGAACTATCTGATGCCCGGCCAGAAGCTTCAGATCAACGCCGGTATCGGTGCCTTCAGCACGGATGCCAAGCCCCAGATCTCCATCGGCGGTTCTTCCGTACCGGTGAATGCAGAAGGCATGGGTACGTATGAAATGACTGCAAACTCCATCGGTACCCATTCCGTTCCGGTAAACATCGTTTACTTCGACCAGGAAGGCAACCGCAAAACCATCTCCAAAACCATCGAGTACACCGTCGGTCAGGCCAATGCCTCGATCGCCCTGGACAAGATGAACGTACTGTACATCGGTGTGGACAACCCCGTATCGATCGCAGCCTCCGGCGGCGGCGACGACAAGGTACAGGTGAGCATGAACGGCGGTTCGATCAGCAAGGTAGGAACCGGTAAATACATTGTACGGGTAAACGCCGTTACCGACAACGCCACGATCTCCGTGAGCGTGGACGGCAAACAGGTAGGTGCCTCTTCCTTCCGGGTACGTACGATTCCTGACCCCGTTGCCACCATTGGTGGTTTTCCTTCCGGTGAGAATGTACCCCTCGGTGCCTTAAGAGCACAGGGCGGTGTAGGTGCCTACATCAAGGATTTCCCCTTTGAACTGAAATACCAGGTAACCAGCTACTCCATTGCAGCAGATACCGAGTCCGGTGACCTGGCTGAAGCCACCGTACAGGGCAATGGCTTCAATGCTCAGGTACAGAACGTGCTGAAGCAGATCCGTCCGGGTGCTACCCTGACCGTGGATAACATCCGCGCCGTGGGTCCCGATGGCCGCTCCAGAAAACTGCCTTCACTGGTTTATTACATCCGATAAGATAATTAGTAGAATCATATGAAACATACATTCATAAAGTCCTGCTTCCTGTTCCTGCTGCTCGCCGTTGCTTCTACGGATGCCGATGCCCAGCGCCGGGCACGCAACCGGGGCAATACCGGTGGCGGTACCACGCAGCCTGCCGGCGGCGGTACTCAGCCTGCTGAGACCCAGCAGACGAATGATACGCGCCAGCCTTCGGGATATAATCCTTACGGAAATATTCCCATCATCGTAGATTCGGCAAGCATGGGCGGTGGTGACAGTGTGCTGAAGAAGTCGCTGCGCAACGACGCCGCTTTTGATAAAAGCTTTGTGAACGAACGCACGCCGCTGCCGTATGAACACCTGCGCTGGGACGATGCCCTCTTTGCCGAAAAGGTATGGCGGGAGATCGACCTGCGCGAAAAGATGAACCAGTCCTTCCGTTACAAAGCGGAAGACGATAACGGTGATCAGCAGTTCATTTCCATCCTGCTGAAAGCGGTAAAGAGCGGAGAGGTTACGGCCTTTTCTGATGACCGTTTCACCACCCCGGTTACAGGTGCTGAATTCCAGCAGCAGATCAGCGGTGGCCCGGCCGATACCGTAGCACAAAGAGACGTAAACGATCCCGATAAGATTGTTGCCTGGGTTGTTACTCAAAAATCATTTGATGTAGGTTCCGTAATGAAGCTCCGCATCAAGGAAGAGTGGGTATTCGACCGCGAAGCTTCCCGCCTGTTTGTACGCATCCTGGGCATTGCCCCGCTGAAGACCCTCTACCTGCCCAACGGACAGGAGCGCGGTACCACGCCGATGTTCTGGGTGTATTATCCCGACCTGCGCCCGACACTCGCCAAATACGAAGTGTATAATCCCAAGAACATGGGTATGGGCCGCATGACCTGGGAGGAGCTGTTCGAGTCGCGCATGTTCTCTTCGTACATCACGAAGTCCACGCTCGACAACCCGAACAACCGCCTGGTTCGCCAGATGATCAAAGACCCCATCCTGGCCCTGCTGGAAGGAGAGAACATCAAAGAGCGGATCTTCAACTACGAACAGGACCTCTGGTCTTATTAATAGTTCCGAATATGTGAAAAGCCCCCGGTTCTCCGGGGGCTTTTTTGTTGGGGCTATCGATGAATGGTAAAGGTTGAGGTGGGGAAATATTCAATGCTCAATACTCAAGTGTCGATTGATTGTTCGTCCTTGCGCCTTTGCGGATCCTTGCGGCTTTGCGTGCAACCAGCCTTCGGGAACAGAAGAACAGTTGAACAAGGAATAGCGAAGTGTAAAGGATTTAGAGAAATGCCGGATGCTCTATCTCCCTGATCCTGTTTGGATTTCGGCCAGTTGCTGCAAGTATTTTTTGCTTATTCGTTTTAGCCTGACCGTAAGACCACGTACAAAAAGTTCTTAAAAAAAAGGAACTGTCCTTCGTAGGATTTGTGGCAAAAAGCAGTACTTTTAACTCGGTTTTTCATAGGATATT
>DATAGL010000191.1:0-7807 GCA_036263755.1 Chitinophagaceae bacterium
CCCTTACCTGAAATTCAGGGAAATACGGTACAGCCCGGTTTCTGATTTTTTATATCTTACCGTTCCAAACTGCACCATGGAACGAAGAAAAAATACCCTGCTGGCCGCTTTGCTGGCCGGCCTCGGACTGCTGGTCCTGACCACCATTGCCCTGTATACCCTTCTGGGCACCTGACCGCCTGCCGCGTCTGCTTATTTCAAACGAATTTTTTTAAATTTGGTCGTCTTAAAAAGCAGACTGTTATGTTAACGATCCGCACACAGGTGCTGCTGGTTTCCGGCATGTTGCTTTGCTTTATTTCACTGCTCCTGTACCTGTCCCCTACCCAGGCCCCCGCTTTTTCGCTGCCTTACAAAGCAGGCTACGGATTGGGGTTGTTTTTAAGCTGCCTCGCTTTCTACCGGCTGCTTTCAGACAAGCGTCCCTGGGGAGAACGGGCTCCCTGGCTGGTGCTGTACCTGGTCTTTGCCATCTTCGTTTATTGTAACACTCCTTTCTGACCCCTGCCCCGGAATCCGGACAAAGCCCGCCCGGTAAGGTCAAATCCTTATTCAGGATAACATTAATTACGCAGCGGCCGTTTAAAAATGGCTGAGGCCGATGGCTTCCATCTGCCCTTTTTTACATTTATAGCGGCCGGGGCTGCTCCGGCCCTTCATTTATCCTATATCCGGGAAACTTATGTTTCAAAGAATACTGTATACCGCTTTATTGCTGGCCTGCCTTTGCATGTTTTTACCGGCCCGCAGCCAGCAGACCGGGGTCCGCTTCACCCATCTCACCAACCTCAACGGCCTCTCCCAAAGCAACGTGACCGCGATCCTGAAAGACCGGTACGGCTTTATGTGGTTTGGCACGGAAGACGGCCTGAACCGCTACGACGGCTATACCTTCACCATTTACCGGCATAAACCCAAAGACAACACCAGCCTCCGGCGCAGCCATATACTCTCCCTGCATGAGGACTCCAAAGGCAACATCTGGGTAGGCACGTTCAACGGCGGGCTGAGTATGTACGACCGGCAGCGGGACCGCTTTATAAATTATCCGCCCGATCCGAACAACCCTGAAAAACTGAGCAATAAAGGCGTGACCTCCATCCTGGAGGACCGCAGCGGCAATCTTTGGGTAGGCACTTACTACAACCTGAACCGCCTGGACCGGAAAACCGGGAAGTTTTCCCGCATCCTGGCCCGGCCGGAAGACCCTGCGGGCCTCAGCAATGATGGCATTACCTGCCTGTTTGAAGACAGCCGCGGCACCATATGGGTAGGCACCCAGAACGGCCTGAACATCATGAACGGGGATAAGAATACGTTCCGGCGCTTCCTGAGCAGCGAGGCCGACCCTTCCAGCCTTTCGAGCAATTACATCACTACAGTTTATGAAGACGGGAAAGGAAACATCTGGGTGGGCACCCAGAACGGCGGCCTGAACCGGTTCCATCCGGCCAGCGGCCTGTTCACCCGGTACCGGAACAACCCGGCCGACCTTTCCAGCCTGTCGAACAATTATGTGACCTGTATGGCCGATGCCGGCAACGGCCGGTTCTGGGTGGGCACGATGAATACCCTGGAATTGCTGGACACGAAAACCGGAAAGGTGCAGCATTTTCACTCGAACCCCAGCGATGAGCGGACCCTCAATAAAAGCAGCCTCGTGTCCTCGCTGTTCCTGGACCGGTCCGGTATTCTCTGGGTGGGCACGAACCAGGGCGGCCTGAATATCTACGATCCCAACCTTGCCTATTTTGACCTGTTCAAGAACAACCCGGCAGACTACCTCAGCCTCAGCATGAACAAGGTGACGGCCTTTGCCGAAAACAGCGACGGCCGGATCTGGGTAGGGACCGACGGCGGGGGCCTGAACCTGTGGGACCGCACCACCAACCAGTTCCAACGCTTCAATCACGAACCCGGAAACCCTTTTTCCATCGGCAGCTGGAGCATACTCTCCCTGCTCCAGAGCCGCCACACCGGGACAACCTGGATCGGGTTTTACGGGGCCGGCGTCGACCGCTACGATGCGCGCACCGGGAAGTTCAGCCATATTACCAAAGGAGATGCCCCGAACCAGCTGACCAACGGGGATGTATACCAACTGTTTGAAGACAGCAAAGGAAACATCTGGATGGCTACCAACGGAGGAGGCGTGAACGTATGGAAACCTGGTTCCGATACCCTGATGAAGTTCCTGAATCACCCGACCGATACCACCACCCTGATCTCCAACTGGGTGCGTACCTTCTGCGAGGATCATTCCGGAAATATCTGGATCGGAACGACGGCGGGCCTTTGCGTTTTCAATCCCCGTACGGGTAAGTTCTCCGATTTCAACCGCACTTCCGAACGGCTTCTCTCCAACATCATCAATGCCCTGTACTGCGATGCCTCCGGCGATGTGTGGATCGGCACCCGGGGCGGCGGACTTTCCCGGTACCGCCCCGAAACCGATGAACTAAACACTTTCACCCAGGAAGACGGCCTGCCGGAAAATACGATCAACAGCATCCTGCCCGACCGGTCCGGCAGTCTCTGGCTCAGCACCAATAACGGCCTGGGGCGGTTCCATCCCCGCAGCCGACAGGTCAAGAAATACAACATACACAACGGCATCCAGGGATTTGAATTCACGCAGGGCGCAGGCCTGGTCACCCGTTCGGGCCTTATCCTGTTCGGGGGCATCAACGGCTTCAACGCGTTTGATCCGCTGGCGCTTTCCGAAAACACGCAAAAGCCGCCGGTGGTCCTTACCGGCTTCCAGCTTTTCAACCAGCCGGTAACCGTCGGCGCCAAGGACTCCCCCCTGCAGGAACACATTTCGGTGTCGAAAAAGGTGGTCCTCTCCCATGACCAGTCGGTAATTACTTTTGAATTTGCGGCGCTCAATTACACCGGCTCCGAACAGAACCAGTATGCCTATAAGCTGGAAGGCTTTGACCGCGACTGGAACTATGTAGGCAGCCTCCGCAAAGCATCCTACACCAACCTCGACCCGGGTGAATATACTTTCCGGGTAAAGGCTTCCAATAACGACAACCAGTGGAACGAGGAAGGCGCTTCCGTCCGGCTGGTGATCCTTCCCCCGTGGTGGGGCACCTGGTGGTTCAAGACGGCCATTCTGCTGGCGGTACTCGGTGGCATCTTCGCCTTTATCCGCATCCGGACCAACCTGATCGCCCGGCAGAAAAAAGAGCTGGAAAAGCAGGTGGCCGAGCGTACCGCCGAAGTGATGGAACAGTCGCAGACGCTGCAGGCCATCAACGGCGAGCTCATGGTGCAGAAGCAAAAAGAGCAGACAGCCCGCAGGGAAGCTGAAAATGCGAACCGTGCCAAGTCGGTGTTCCTGGCCACTATGAGCCACGAGATCCGCACCCCCATGAACGGGGTCATCGGAACCGCTGCGCTGCTCAGTGAAACACCGCTCAGCGCGGAACAGCGCCGCTACACCGAGATCATCCAGACCAGCGGGGAGAACCTGCTGAACGTGATCAACGATATCCTCGATTTCTCCAAGATCGAAAGCGAGAAAATAGAGCTGGAAAAGCACTCCTTTTCCCTGCGCAGCACCATTGAGGAAGTGCTCGACCTTTTTGCCGTAAAAGCGGCGGGCGCCGGCCTGGACCTCATTTATGAGATGGATTTTAATGTGCCGTCCCGCATCATTGGCGACAGCACCCGGCTGAAACAGATCCTCATCAACCTGACCGGCAATGCTATCAAGTTCACCCAGAAAGGAGAAGTTTTCATCGGCGTACGGATGGAAGGTCAGAGCGGCCGGGATACGGACCTGCGCTTCGAAGTACGCGATACCGGCATCGGGATCCCGAAAGAAAAGCAGGACCGCCTCTTCCAGGCTTTCATGCAGGTGGACTCTTCCACCACGCGCAAGTACGGAGGCACGGGCCTGGGACTGGCCATTTCCAAGCGCCTGGTGGAGCTGATGGGTGGTACCATTTCCCTCGAGAGTGAACCCGGGAAAGGAACGTCTTTCCTGTTTACGATCCGCACGCAGGCCGATGCCGCACCGCCCGCCGAGGAAGTGCTGCTGCCCGTTGCCGGACTGACCGGTAAACGCATCCTCGTAGTGGACGACAATGAAACGAACCGCTTCATCCTGAAAAAGCAGATCGAGCACTGGATGCTCCGCTGTGTAGTGGCTGAGTCCGGGGAGGAAGCATTGGGACTGCTTTCGGCCGACAGTGATTTTGACCTGATCATCACCGATATGCAGATGCCGGAAATGGACGGGGCCGACCTCGCACAGCGTATTCGCGCCCGCTTTCCGCGCCTGCCCATCGCCCTGCTGTCTTCCATCGGTTATGAACGCAAGCAGTTCGGCAGCGGCTTGTTCTCCTGCCTGCTGGCCAAGCCGATCAAGCACCACGACCTGTATAAAGCCATCACCCTCTCCCTCCGGCAGCAACCCGCTTCCGAGGTCCGCGAAGAAGTAAAGGCTGCGCCGGCCACCCTGTTTGCCGACCGTTTCCCGCTGGATATACTCATTGCCGAAGACAACGAAGTGAACCAGACGGTGATTTCCATGATCATGAAAAAACTGGGCTACCGGGCCGATATGGTAGCCGATGGCGCCCGTGCACTCGAAGCCCTGCAGCACAAACAATACCAGCTGGTGCTGATGGACATCCAGATGCCGGAAATGGACGGACTGGAAGCGACGCGGCAGCTCCGGGCCACCCTTTCCCACCAGCCGGTCGTGATCGCACTTACGGCCAATGCCCTGCAGGACGACCGGGAGGCCTGTATCCGGGCGGGCATGGATGATTACCTGAGCAAGCCGATCCAGCTGGAAAAGCTGAAAGCGATCCTGGAAAAATGGGCAGTGCAGGTGGCGGGCAGGAGTTTATAGTTTGGGGTTTTTAGTTTGTTGTTTGGGGTTTGGGGTTGGATTGCGGGATTTGTTTCGCGCAGAGCTTAGGAGGAAAAGAGGACGCAGAGGAAAAACTCCTTTTCTCCTTTGCTTTGCGCGAAACTTATCTTCTGTCTAAAGTATTTACACCAATTCGCAGGGATTACTGAACACCAAACTCCAAACCCCAGACAACAAACCACAAACCCATCAAGGTATTATTCTTGCAGCATGTCTGCGTGTCTTCAGACAGCTATATCATCATCATTACCATCATTGGCGTGGCCGCGCTGGGTATGGCCTGGATGCCCGCACTGACGCGGTATACCAAAATCTCCTACTCCATACTTTATGTCATCGCCGGCATGCTGCTGTACCTGCTGCTGGGCAACCTGCTGCCGCTGCCCAACCCCATTTCGGAAGGAGGGCTTACGCTGCGTCTGACCGAACTGGTCATTCTGATCTCCCTGATGGGTTCGGGGTTAAAAATTGACCAGCCTTTTTCCCTGCGCACCTGGGCAGTGCCTTTCCGGCTGATCAGCATCACCATGCTGCTGTCGATCCTCATTGTGACCCTGGCCGGGTACTACCTGCTGGGATTGCCCCTTTCTTCCGCGCTCTTATTAGGTGCCGTGCTGGCGCCTACCGACCCGGTACTGGCATCCGACGTACAGGTAGGGCCGCCGATGGAGGATGCCAAGGACAATATTAAATTCGGACTGACCGCGGAAGCGGGTATGAACGACGGTACGGCTTTTCCCTTTACCTGGCTGGCCATCCTATTGGCCACAGCGGCCACCACCGGGCAGGCACCCGACCTGCAATCCTGGCTGTGGTCGGACCTGCTCTATAAACTGGCTGCCGGCGCTGCTGCCGGTTTTCTGTTAGGCCGGCTGCTGGCCCTTCTGCTGTTCACCCTGCCCGAAAAAATAAAAGAGGTGGAAACGCGCGACGGCTTCGTGGCTATTTCCGCCACCCTGCTCGTGTACGGCGTGACCGAAATGATTCATGGCTACGGATTCATTGCCGTATTTGTTTCAGCGATCACCCTGCGCAATTACGAGCTGCATCATAAATACCACAAGCGGCTGCATGCTTTTACCGACCAGATCGAACGGATCCTGGTGGCCATCGTACTCTTGCTCTTTGGGGGCAGCATTGTTAAAGGATTAATGAACCAGCTGAACTGGCCCATGATTTTTTTCGGCCTGTCCTTCGTCCTGCTCATCCGGCCCCTGACCAGTCTCATCGGCCTGATCGGGATCCGGCTGCACCGTAAGGAAAAACTGGCCATTTCCTTTTTCGGCATCAAAGGCATCGGCTCCTTTTTTTACCTTTCCTTCGCCATCACCCAGGCCCAGTTTCAGAAACTGCCGCAACTCTGGTCCCTGACCGCCTTTATCGTGCTGATGTCCATCATCATCCATGGCCTTACCGCCACCTCGGTCATGCAAAAGCTGGAAGGCGAATTCACCCGCTCTGAACCGGTGGAGGAAGTGAAGGAGTAGCTGTATTCAGGAATTGGGGGGTTGGAATTGGGAATTTGGGGCGAGTTGATCAGTCCAATAGTTGATCAGTTGATACGCTCTTTTTCTATTCTGCGTTTCTTCAGGATGTGCAAGCAAAAAAAGAAATGAATTCGCTTTCAATCAATCCTCTTAGGTTCAATGCAGAGTGGCAGATAAGGTATTTTCATCCTGTTCCATCACCCACAGACGCTATATGGAATGGACTTATCAACTATTCAACTGATCAACTATTGGACTGATCAACTCGCCCCAAATTCCCAATTCCAAATCCCAAATCCCTTATCCGATGCTAAATCGCTATTGCAATTCTGCAACGGACAAATTATATTAGTTGCCAAACGTTAATCCTTAACCCATGCAGGAAATTACCACCGAACTGGAACGCAAAGGCATCAGTGAAGACGAAGCCCGTGCGGCTATGGAAGCCATTCAGCACTGGCTGTCCGATCATTACCCGGTCATTGCCACCATGGCGCAGCAGGTTCTGACCGGTAAGCCCCAGGCCAGCAATGATCCGTATGCCTCCTGATAACCATACGTGCCGGAAGCTTATTCCACGGGGATCAGGTCTTTTTTGCGCAGCCAGCCGCGGGAGGTCTGACCCAGGTGGTTGGTGAATACCACGTATACGAACCCGTTGCTTTCGGCGGTCGGTTGCAGCACGGCATTGTTCCAGTGAATGATAAAGGCGGCCCGCCGCGTGCCTTCATCGGGCTGGTTATGAAAATAAGCCTTGCCGGCCACTTTGAATTTTCCCACTTCTCCCCGTTCGCTTTCTTCCGGTTCCCGAACATCCGGTTTGGCCGGCACCGCCGGCGCCTCCTCTTCTGCTGCGGGCTTGGGTGCTTCCTGCGCTTCTTCCGGAGCTTCCGTTTTTTGCGTTTCCGGTTCGGGCTCCTTGGTTGTTGTGGTGTCCGGGGCTTTTTCAGCTACCGGTGGAGCAAGGGGTTCCGGCTCCGGCGGTGGTACGGAATCCCGGCGTACAGGCCGGGTTTCGCGCTCCGGCTCTGCCGGTTCACGGGCGGCATATTCCTCACCGGTTTCCAGGGTGGTGTTGGTTGCTGCCGTATCCGATCCGGCCAGGTAGGTATCCTCGTCTCGGTCTCCTAAAGTAAAATAAGCCAGGGCGCCCAAGGCTACCGCCGCCAGCAGCACCAGCAGGATGGAGCGGCCATTGCGCCGGCGCGGGCGCGCATACTGTTCACCGGTCGTGGTTGCTCTCCGGATGGTTTCAGCCACAGGAACGGCGGCCCTTGCAGCCTGCTGGGAACGCAGGACTTCCATCTCCCTGCGCAGCTGCTCCCGTTCCAGGGTAAGGGCTTCATTCTGCCGTTTCAGCGCTGCCATAGCCGCTTCATCGGGCGGAGGGGGCGCCACGGCAGCCCCGTTACTATGCTGCATAATGTAG
>DATAGL010000192.1:0-4186 GCA_036263755.1 Chitinophagaceae bacterium
AAGTAACGTTCATGCCCCGGCGCATGATTACCAAGGACTCCCGCATCCAGATTGAATTCGAATACGCCGACCGCAACTACCTCAATGCCAACCTGTACTTCGCCCAGAACCTGGACCTGGGTAAAAAGCTGAAGGTGCGCATCGGCGCTTTCACCAATTCCGATGCGAAGAATTCGCCCATCAACCAGACGCTGGACAACCGCCAGAAGCAGTTCCTGTTTTCCGTAGGCGACAGCATCAACCGGGCCCTCTATCCCACGGTAGCGCTGGACACGTTTGCTACCGACAAAATACTGTACGAGATACTATACGATACTACAGCCGGCGTGGTGGATTCCTTTTACCGGTTCTCTTCCAACCCGGCCACAGCCCGCTATGCCCTGTCGTTTACCGACCTGGGGCCGGGCAACGGAAATTACCTGCCCGAGTTCAACGGTGCCAACGGAAAGGTGTACCGGTACGTGGCACCGGTCAATGGCATAAAGCAGGGACAGTACGAACCGGTGCAGCTGCTGGTCACCCCCAAGCGGCAGCAACTGTTTTCTGTAGGTACTGAATATACCATTGATGCGCGCAATACGCTGAAGTCGGAAGTGGCCCTGAGCAACTATGACGTCAACACCTACTCCTCCCGGAATGCAGGGGATGATGCCGGGATTGCGGCCCGCGTGCAGTTTACCCATGTGCTGCCGATGAACCGCCGGAAGGGCCGGAGCCTGACGGCCCATGCAGACTACGAGCATGTGGACCAGAAGTTCCGCCCCCTGGAGCGCCTCCGCTACGTGGAGTTTACCCGTGAATGGGGCCTGCCGCTCCTGGTACAGCCGTCGGATGAAAACATCCTGCGGCTTTCGGCCGAACTGAAAGACAAAAAAGACCATGCGCTGGTATACCAGTTCATGAATTACCAGCGCGGGAACCAGTACAAAGGATACCAGAACCTCCTGCGTCATACGGCAGTGTGGAAAGGCTGGACGTTCAATAACCAGTACGCGGAAACCCGTTTCCGCACCGCTTCCGAAGAAGGCTCGTTTTTGCGCCCGGTAATTGATGTAAGCAAAGTGCTCAAGAGCTGGTCGGCCATGCGCCTGGGCTTCCGCTATGCACTGGAACGGAACAAGGTGATGCATAAGCAGACCGATTCCCTGTCGCCCCTGTCTTTTTCCTTTGACACCTATACGGCCTACCTCCGTTCGGATGAAAACAAGCGCAACCGCTTCGGACTGAACTTCTTTACCCGGTCCGACCAATACCCGATGGGGAAGGGCCTGATCCGGGGCGACCGGAGCTATAACTTCAATGCCACCGCCGAACTGCTGCAGAGCACCCGCCACCAGCTGCTGTTCAATGCCACGTACCGCATACTGCAGGTGTACGACAAGCGGGTATCGCAGCAGGACAATGACCGGACCATCCTCGGCAGGACCGAATACCTCGTGAATGAATGGAAAGGATTATTAACGGGGAATGTGCTCTATGAGCTGGGCACCGGCCAGGAGCAGCGCCGCGACTTTTCCTACCTGGAGGTTCCGGCAGGGCAGGGGGAATTTACCTGGATCGATTACAATAACGACGGCGTTCAGCAGCTGAACGAATTTGAAACGGCGCTGTTCCAGGACCAGGCCCGGTTCGTACGCATCCTAATCCCCACAAACAGTTATGTAAAGGCCAACTTTACCACGCTGAACTATTCAATGACCCTGAACCCGAAAGCGGTCTGGAACCGGGCTGACATCAGCCGGTTTCAAAAGTTCCTGGCCCGGTTCAACTGGCAAAGCTCCCTGCAGAAAAACAAAAAATCCACTGCCCGCGGCGATTTTGAATTCAATCCGTTCAAAGGCGGGATCACCGATACCGCACTGATCACGCTGAATACTTCCTTGCTGAACACCCTTTCCTTCAACCGGTATTCGGCCACCTGGGGAATTGACCTGAGTCACCTGCAGAACACCGGCAAAGCCCTGCTGACCTACGGTTATGAAAGCCGCAAAACGGCCGAATGGATCGCCCGCGCCCGGTGGACGGCCAGTCCTTCGCTTTCCTTTGATGTGCAGGCACGGGACGGGGTCACTGCTTTGTATACGCCGTCCTTCGACAACCGGAACTACGAGCTGGACCTGTTCGTGGCGGAGCCGCGCATTACATTCATCCGGGGAACGGTGTTCCGCATCCAGGGGGGCTACAAGCTGGAACAGAAAAAGAACAAAGGGGAATATGGCGGGGAGCGCTCCGTTTCCAATGCCCTGAACCTGGAATCGAAATACAATGTTCTGCAGAACAGTTCCGTGAATGCACGGCTGACCTACGATAATATTTCCTGGACGGCACCGGCCGGAACTTCGCCCGGCAGTACGGTGGGGTACATTATGCTGGAAGGATTGCTGCCGGGCAACAACTACCTGTGGTCCGTGGACTATACACGCCGCCTATTGAACAGCGTGGAGCTCAATTTCCAGTATGAAGGACGCAAGCCCGGCGAAACCCGGACCATCCATACGGGAAGGGCAACGCTGAGGGCGCTTTTCTGATCAATTACCTCCTTAAAAGTTGAAAGGTTGAAAAGTTGACAGGAATCCCTTATCAACTTTTCAACCTTTCAACGGATCAACTTACCCGTAAGGATGCAGCCTACACATTAAAGCGGAAATGCATCACATCCCCATCTTTCACTAAGTATTCCTTTCCTTCGATCCGGAGTTTGCCGGCATCGCGGCAGGCCGTTTCCGAACCGTATTGGACGTAATCATCATAGCCAATGACCTCTGCCTTGATGAATCCTTTTTCAAAATCGGTATGGATGACCGAAGCGGCCTGCGGGGCTTTCCAGCCTTTCTGGATCGTCCAGGCGCGCACTTCCTGCACCCCGGCGGTAAAGTAGGTGGAAAGGTTCAGCAACTGGTACGTGGACCGGATAAGGCGGTTCAGCGCCGGCTCTTTCATCCCGTATTCTTCCATGAACAGTTGCTGGTCTTCCGGGTTTTCCATTTCGGCGATCTGTGCTTCAATGGAATTGTTCATCACGATCACCTCGGCACGTTCCCCGGCAACCGAGGCTTTCAGGGCTTCGGAGAAACGGTTCCCGGTATGCATGGAGGCTTCGTCCACATTCGCCACGTACAGAACCGGCTTGGAGGTGAGCAGGAAGAGGTCGGCAATGGCCGGCGTTTCAGCGCTGTTCAGGTCCAGCTCGCGGATGTTGCAGCCCTGCTCCAGGTGCGCTTTGCAGCGCAGCAGCACATCCAGCTCGGCCCGCAGCTTTACATCTCCGCCCTTGGCCTGCTTTTCCACCCGGCTGATCTTTTTCTCCACGCTTTCCAGGTCCTTCAGCTGCAGTTCGGTATCAATAATCTCCTTGTCGGATACGGGGTTGATGGCCCCTTCTTCGCGGAGGATGTTCTCGTCTTCAAAGCAGCGGATCACGTGGATGATGGCATCCACTTCCCGGATGTTGCCCAGGAACTTGTTCCCCAGACCTTCACCCTTGGAAGCGCCGCGCACCAGCCCGGCAATATCCACGATCTCGATCTGGGTCGGGACGACCCGGTTCGGCTGTACGAGCTCGGCCAGCTTCATCAGCCGCTCGTCCGGCACGTCTACCAGGCCCACGTTGGGCTCGATGGTGCAAAAGCGGTAGTTGCTGGCCTGGGCCTTGGCGCTGTTGCTCACCGCATTGAATAAGGTCGATTTTCCGACGTTGGGAAGGCCGACGATGCCTGCTTGTAAAGCCATTTGATGTACGATTTACGGTGTACGATGTACGATGTGTGTTTCTGCTCCTGAAGGCAATGGATGGGTACCTGTCCAACCTTAAACCTTAAACCTTCAACTTATAAACTCCTTTCAGGGCCGCAAATATAGGCATTCCGCAGGGTCTGTAAAGAACCGTCCCATTTCTGAAGGAAGATTAACACGATCTCCGCTATTTTTGAGCGAACGGTCCGGTAACTTGAACCGGTTAAACGGAAGCACTAAGCGTACATCGTAAATCGTACATCAAATGGTTTTAAGCAGGATATGGGCCGCTTTCATTATTATAGCCGTGGCCGTGGCTACGGTACGGATGATGGGCGGGGATGACCAGATTTTCAACCGGATGGTCGTGGGCAAGGCTACCGACGCCTATGATTCCGTGTATTATGCAGCCGTGGGCAGCCCGGAGCGGCAGAACCTGTCGCCCCGCTACGGC
>DATAGL010000193.1:0-3192 GCA_036263755.1 Chitinophagaceae bacterium
ACCTGTTTTTTTGTATTCAGGTTGGTGACCTTCACGCGGGTGAGGATCGATACTTTGCTGGTATCAATGGTCGATTCGTCGAGTATGCGGGCCGTGGCGATCTGGCCTTCGAGGTGGGCGATCTTGGCCTCCAGCAATCCCTGGGCTTCCTTGGCAGCGTCGTATTCGGCATTCTCGCGGAGGTCGCCCTTTTCCCGTGCCTCGGCAATGGCCCGTGAGGCGGCCGGCCGCTCCACGCCGCGCAGCTGCTGGAGTTCCGCTTTCATTTGCTCGAGGGTTTCCTTGGTCACATACTGAATACTCATACGAATCGCTTTTGGGTGAAATGAAAAAAATAGCAACGCCTCAGTACAAGTACCGAAGCGTTGCATAGTGGTGTAAAGGTAAAAATAATAATAAAACGGAAAACTACCGCCCGGCGCACTTATTTTGCCCGCTGTGCAATGGTTATGGCCCCGTAAGGGTAACCCAAACCGGCAGTCCGCGTCCGCCCCGGCAGAAGCGGCTTTCCTGCCCGCCATCAACCGGCTGCCGGTACGAAAGCCGCATCGTTTTCCGGCAGATGCAACCGGTCCCATCCATACGTGCAGGTCCGGGTCATCGGACAGTCACCTTCATGAAATACGCGCATTCCCGGCAGTCAGCGCAGGGTTGCAGGCACAGGCAGTCCAGCACAGGATGGTTGGCCAGCCTTCCCGGCCGGGAGTGTTAGGTACAGGTGTTTCAGGCAGCAACGGCCAAGATCGGTGTTTGCTGAATTCGTTCCGCATGAAGGTAAGGTGGCAGGAGGTTCCAAACCAGCGTAAATGCGCCCTGCAGATAAACGTTTAATATGTACGCCGCCTTGCGTCCAATTACGGTTGTGCCTTCACGTAAAAACACCGGAACCCTACTCGATCCCCAGCTTGCGCAGCAGGATCTGCGCCATCTTGACGAATGCCTCGAAGCTGTAGCCGGCTATGTGCGGGGTAATGATCACGCGGGGATGCGTGGTCAGGAACTGCAGCTCTTCCTGCTGCTCCGGGGTAAGGGTGGACAGCTTTTCGTTTTCCAGCACATCCAGCGCCGCACCCGAAACCTGTCCTTCCTTAAGGGCCCGGATCAGGGCTGCCGTGTGGGTGACCGGACCGCGGCAGGTGGAGAGAAAAAAAGGCTGTTTCCGGCACTGTGCAAAAAAAGCATCGTCGGCGAGGTACCGCGTTTCGGCGGTCAGGGGCAGGTGCAGGGAAATGACTTCGGCACGGGCGCAGACCTCCTCCCGGCTTACCTGGTATACATAATCCGAAGCAAAGCCATCCTTGTACTTATCGCAGGCCAGTACGGTAACGCCGAAGGGCTGGAGCAGGCGGGCAAAGCCGGAGCCGGTATTGCCATAGCCGATGATGCCCACGGTTTTTCCCTGCAGTTCGGTGCCCCGGTTCTCATTGCGCAGCCAGAGCCCACGCTGCACTTCGGCAAAGGAGCGGCTGATGTTGTTCAGCAGGTTCAGCAGCAGCCCGAGCGTGTGCTCGGCCACCGCATGGGCGTTGCCTTCGGGCGTACTGACGCAGCGGATGCCTTTTTCCGTTGCATAGGCCACATCAATGAGTTCCATACCGCTGCCCAGGCGCCCGATCCATTGCAGCCGTTCGGCGCGGTCGATGACCGCCTGGTCAATACGCAGCCGCGTGGTTACGACCAGCCCTTCCGCCTGCCGGATCGCTTCACCCAGTTCCCCGTAGGTCAGGGCAGGGCGGTAATCGAGTGTAAAGCCGAGCGCCGTAAGGCGTTCCAGCAGGTATTCGTGCACCGGTGCGGAGATGAGGATCGTTCGGTTCATGGCATCTGGAAGGTAAGCTGTGCGAAGTCGTCTACGGAGAGCTGCTCGGCACGCAGGTTGAAAATAGGTTGCGTGAGCACTTCCGGCCGGAACAGGCCACGGCAGGCATTCCGCAGGGTTTTGCGGCGCTGCTGGAAAGCGGTCTTCACGAGGTTGAAAAAAGCGGCATCGCTTTTCACCGGTACCGGCTCCGGGCGGGGCAGCAGCCGGATCACCGCGCTCTTTACTTTGGGGGGTGGGTTGAAGCTGTCCTCACTGACTTCAAAAAGGTACTCCACCCCGTAATAAGCCTGTACGAGCACCGAAGTCACGCCGTAGATCTTATTGCCCTTTCCGGCTGCGATCCGCTGGGCCACCTCTTTCTGGAACATGCCTACCATGCATTCCACCTGGCTGCGCCATTCGAGCACCCGGAACACGATCTGCGTAGAAATATTATAGGGGAAATTGCCCACCAGGGTAAACGGCCCTTCGAAGGGCACGGGCACTTCAAGGATGCTGGCCGGGATGATCCGGTCCTGCAGCACCGGGTAGGTCTGCTTCAGGTAGGCCACCTTTTCATCGTCCACTTCCACTGCGCGGAAATCGATACCGGGAAGCTGAATGAGGTATTTCGTGAGGGCGCCGCCGCCGGGCCCTACTTCCACCAGGCGGGAGAACGGATGCTCTTCCAGCGCTGCCACAATCTTCCGGCACACGTTCTCGTCTTTCAGGAAGTGCTGCCCCAGCGATTTCTTCAGCGTGTACATAGCGGCAAAAGTACCCATAAAAAAAACATCCCGCCGGGGCGGGATGTTGTCGGTATGATGACTTTGTTATCGCTGCACCTCAAACTTCACCGACTGCACCTTTCCATCGACGAGTACGCAGAGGTAGTACATACCGGCCGGCAGCGCCGCGATGCGGTGGTTGGAGAAGGAGTTATGGCCGCGGTCGAGCGATTCGGTGAACTGCAGCACACTGCGTCCGGCTGCATCGGAAATGTGGAAGCGGGCGGTAACTGCTTTCGGGCTGTGCAGGCTGATCTGCAGCACCGAGCGGGCAGGGTTGGGCGCAACCGAAAGGGCAGGAATGCGGCTTTCGGTGCGGGCAACGGTTACCACGGCACTGAGGGTGCTTCTGCCTTCGGCATCCACAGCTTTCACGCGGTAGTAGATGCGTCCGGCCGAAATACCGGCCAGGTTGTCGGCCACTTCATACCGGGTTTCCACCTGCAGCGCTGCCTGTGCCGCCACCTGCTGTACGCTTGTGAAGTGCTGGCCATCGAGGCTGCGCTCCACCATAAAGTAAGCCACCGGTTTGTCATAGACGGCTGTCCACGACAGTTGCGCCGAAGACTCGTCCCGCAGGGTAGCTTTAACGGAAATGAATTT
>DATAGL010000194.1:0-1902 GCA_036263755.1 Chitinophagaceae bacterium
TATGCCTTGGATTCTTCGGCCAGCTGCGGCTTCAGGGTGAAGTACAGCTTACCGGCTTCCTTGTCCAGACCTGCTTCGAGCACATCGCCGGCCTTTACCTGCATGTTCAGGATTTCTTCGGCCAGGGGATCTTCCAGGTACTTCTGGATGGCACGGTGCAGCGGGCGGGCGCCGAACTGCTGGTCGTATCCTTTCTCGGCAATGAACTCCTTCGCTTCTTCGGTCAGCGTGAGGTGGAAGCCGAGGTTGGCCAGCCGCTTCATCACGCCTTTCATCAGGATGTCGATGATTTCGAAGATATTCTCCTTCGACAGCGAGTTGAAGATGATCACGTCATCGATCCGGTTGAGGAACTCCGGGGAGAAGGTCCGCTTCAGCGCTTTTTCGATTACGGCCTTGTTGTTCTCGTCGGTAGCCTGCTGGCGGGCCAGCGTGGAGAAACCGACGCCTTCACCGAAATCCTTCAGCTGCCGTACACCGATGTTCGAGGTCATGATGATCATCGTATTCTTGAAGTCTACCTTCCGGCCGAGACCGTCGGTAAGCTGTCCGTCGTCGAGCACCTGCAGCAGGATGTTGTAGATGTCCGGGTGGGCCTTCTCGATCTCGTCGAGCAGGATCACGCTGTACGGCTTGCGGCGCACGCGCTCGGTCAGCTGACCGCCTTCTTCATACCCTACATATCCGGGAGGCGCACCGATCAGGCGGCTGACCGTGAACTTCTCCATGTATTCCGACATGTCGATGCGGATGAGCGCATCTTCCGAATCAAACATATGACGGGCGAGGGCGCGGGCCAGCTCGGTTTTACCGACACCGGTGGGACCAAGGAAAATAAAGGTACCGATGGGCTTTTTCGGGTCTTTCAGGCCTACGCGGTTCCGCTGGATGGCTTTCACCACCTTGAGGATCGCTTCGTCCTGGCCCACCACCATGCCTTTCATTTCATCGGCCATCTTGCGCAGCTTCTGCGTTTCGGCTTCCACCATGCGCTTCACCGGGATGCCGGTCATCATCGAGATCACCTCGGCGATCTCTTCCTCCCCGATGGGATACCGCTTGTGCTTGCTTTCTTCCTCCCACTGGGCCTTGGCCTTTTCCAGCTCTTCACCCAGGCGTTTTTCCGTATCGCGCAGCGCAGCGGCCTCTTCGAACTTCTGGCTTTTCACCACCTTGTTCTTTTCCACCTTGATGTCTTCGATCTTCTTTTCGAGGTCGAGGATATTCTGCGGTACGTTGATGTTCTTCAGGTGCACGCGGGCGCCTACTTCGTCCATCACGTCGATGGCCTTGTCGGGCAGCAGGCGGTCGGTGATGTAGCGGTCGCTCAGCTTGACGCAGGCGTTGATCGCTTCATCATCATACAGCACATTGTGGTAGTCTTCGTATTTCGACTTGATGTTGTTGAGGATCAGGATCGTGTCGTCCACGCTCGGGGGATCCACCATTACTTTCTGGAAGCGGCGGTCAAGGGCTCCGTCCTTCTCGATGTACATGCGGTACTCGTCGAGGGTGGAGGCGCCGATGCACTGCAGCTCGCCGCGGGCCAGGGCCGGCTTGAAGATGTTGGAGGCATCCAGCGAACCGGAAGCGCCGCCGGCACCGACAATGGTATGGATCTCGTCGATGAACAGGATCACGTCGCGGTTCTTCTCGAGCTCGTTCATGATCGCTTTCATGCGCTCTTCAAACTGTCCGCGGTATTTGGTTCCGGCCACCAGGGCAGCCAGGTCCAGGGAGATCACCCGCTTGTCGAACAGCACGCGGGAAACCTTGCGCTGCACGATGCGGAGGGCCAGCCCTTCCACGATGGCGGTCTTACCCACACCGGGCTCACCGATGAGGATGGGGTTGTTTTTCTTCCGGCGGGAAAGGATCTGTGATACCCGCTCGATCTCGGCT
>DATAGL010000195.1:0-1948 GCA_036263755.1 Chitinophagaceae bacterium
AAATATATACGTTAACGAAGACAAACAATGAACGAGAACAAACTGGCCACCGCCTCCTTTGCCCGGCTGAAAGCTTACTGCGAGCAGGAGGAATTCAAAGGCTGGGATCCTTACGACGGATTGAACAGCCGCTTTTTCCAGGCCCTGCCCGGTATCCGGAACAGCCGCCTGGTGCGCCTGGCCTGGATCCAGGCCTTCAAGCGCATGCCCTTTAACCTGCGCCCGCTGTTTGGCGTACGCAAGGGATACAATCCGAAAGCACTGGGCTTGTTCCTTTCCGCCTATTGCCTGATGTACCGTAGGGAAGAAAAGGCAGAATACCTGGACCGGATCCGCTCCCTCAGCCGCCAGCTGCTGGAGCTGCGCACGTCCGGCTGGTCGGGCGACTGCTGGGGCTACAATTTCGACTGGCAGGCCCGTGCCTTCCTGCAGCCTAAGGGAACCCCGACGGTTGTGGCTTCATCTTTTATTGCCAATGCCCTGCTGGATGCTTACGATATTACCGGCGAACGGACCCTGCTCGACAGTGCCCGGTCCACCTGTACTTTTTTCCTGACCGATTTGCACCGCACGTATGATGAGGCGGGGAACTTTTCTTTTTCCTACTCACCGCTGGATAAAAGCGTGGTGTACAACGCTACGCTGCTCGGCACCCGGCTGCTGGCACGCGTGTACAAGCTGACCGGTGAAGACTTGCTGCGCCAGGAAGCCAAGCGCTCGCTGGACTTCTGCTGCAGCCGCCAGAAGGAAGATGGTTCCTGGGCCTACGGCACCTATCATTTCCACCAGTGGATCGATAATTTCCATACCGGTTTTAACCTGGAATGTATTTCCGATTATATCCGTTATACGGGAGAAACCGAATACGAAACCGTCCTGGAAAAAGGCTTTGACTATTACGTAAATACCTTTTTCACCGAAGAAGGCATGGCCCGTTATTACAGCAACCAGACCTTCCCGATTGATGTGCATGCACCGGCCCAGTTGCTGATCACCCTGGTGAAGATGGACCGGCTGGCCGAATACCGCGACCTGGCCGACCGGGTACTGAACTGGACCATCAAAAACATGCAGGACCCTAAAGGATATTTTTATTACCAGTACCGCCGGCGCTTTTCCTCCCGGATACCTTATATGCGCTGGGCCCAGGCCTGGATGTTTTACGCTATGACAACTTATCAAACCAAAATCGCCCAACATGAAACGGATCACTATCTGCAACATTCCCTGTGACGCCCTGACTATGGACCAGACCATTGCCCGAGTGGATGAGGCTATTCAAAAGAAAGAACAGCTGCACCATGTAGTGATTAACGCCGCCAAGGTAGTGAATGCGCAAAGCGACAAGCAACTGGCCGCTTCGATCGTGAACTGCGATATCATCAATGCCGACGGGCAAAGCATCGTGTGGGCTTCCAAGCTGCTGAAACGCCCCCTGAGTGAGCGGGTGGCCGGTATCGACCTGATGGACAACCTTGTAAAGCTGGCCGCAGAAAAAGGGTACAAGCTGTACCTGTTCGGTGCCAAGGAAGAGATCGTAAGCAAAGTAGCCGGAATCTATAAGTCCCAGTACGGTTCGGATATCATTGCCGGTTTCCGCAACGGTTATTACAAGCCGGAAGAAGAGGAAGAGATCGCCCGTCAGATCGGTGCCAGCGGAGCGCACATGCTTTTCGTGGCCATCACTTCCCCGAAAAAGGAAATCTTCCTGAATAAATACAAGAACCTCATCCAAGTGCCTTTTATCATGGGTGTGGGCGGTTCCTTCGATGTGGTTGCCGGCTTTACCCGCCGCGCCCCGCAGTGGATGCAGCGGACCGGCCTCGAATGGCTGTACCGTGTGGTACAGGAGCCCGGCCGCCTGTGGAAGCGTTACCTGGTGACCAATACGGCATTTATTGTACTGGTCATGAAGGAGCGGCTCGGACTGCTGAAAAAACAAAACCTG
>DATAGL010000196.1:0-3120 GCA_036263755.1 Chitinophagaceae bacterium
ATGTTGAACGAAGCCGAAAAAAGAAAGGAGCTGGCGCACAGCAGTCCGAAGGTCAGCGAGTATATGGAAGGGGTGTTGGGCGCCATGGAAAGCGCGAAGATAAATCGATGGACCATTTGTGATGTACGATTTACGATGTACGATGTACGATGGGGTGGCTGAGCTGTAGATAAGGCCTGCCCTGTTCGTTTGTAAATACATGCAGTAACTGGGCTGCATTATTGTTACGTTTAATACCCGCCAAAAGCATCTAAAAGTTGCATAGGAATCGTACACCGTACATCGTAAATCGTACATCATCGAAAAGGCTGCCTGCATTTGTCTTTTCCGGCAATTAGCAATCTCTTGTCCAAACCTGGCATTATTCCTGATGAGGTTCGCCGAATTGCATCCAATATCCTGTGCATTGCCCCTGTTCAAATCCCTTCCATCACATCTTAAACAATGATTGCTATGCACCCCGCTTCAAGCCACCTTCAGGATGCCCTGACTATCCGTGCCGCAGAACTGGGCATCGGGACCGAAGCCCTGGAATGCGCCCTGTACATCCTGTCCAGCAACCGCGAGCTGATCAACGCGCTTGATAATAAGGCGGAGATGGATGAGTACATCTACCGCACCATCATCAAAACCGCTATCGACCGCCGGCAACGTCAGGCCGAAAAAAACCTGGACGGTGAAGATGCCTCCCTGCAGCTGGCAGCAGAACGCGACCTCTCCCTGCTCAGCCGCGAAGAGCTGATGAGCGATCCTTATTACCGGGCCATCCTGCCGATTATTTCCAAGATCGTGGTGCAGGGTCCCATCCTCCGGCTGCATGCCGATGAAGCTTCCGAAATCATCCTGAACCTGGCCGATTTCAAGCGCCGGCACCGGGTCACTACCCTGACCGAGGTGATCGTTACCAGGTGCCGGGCCGAACTGGATGCCTGGCAACCGGATGCAACGACAACCCTGCCTGCTTCTTTACGCTGACCTCGTTTCCATAAAAAAAGAAGTCTTCTCCTGCTTTGGAGCAGACTTCTTTTTTTATGCGTTCTGGACCCAAATTTGTGCGTTTTCTGGTAGATCTTTTCTTTACAACGTAAAACATTCCGCATGAAAAAGCTTCTGCTGACCGCAGCTCTGACCCTTGGCATTTTGGGATGGGCGGCGGCACAATCCAATGGGGCGTCAGCGAATGGCACAGTTAAGAAAGAAGCACCAAAGAAAGAAAGCAAGGCCCGTAAGGTTTCCCCCCGCCAGGCAAAGAACACAGCCGTTGAGCAACCGGTAACACGGCTCGCCATTACTTCACCTCCGATGAACGATTCGCTGGGTATTCCAAGAGTCAAGGAAGACTGACCGTCTTTTCGTCGCAACAACCATTGATGGCCGATGTACTGCTGAACGACATAACGTAAAAAAACTTTGCTTACCCGTTTTCCTCTCCAGTTTCACCCGGAGCAGGGGTAAGCCGGACCAGGTATTGCCCGTAGCGATCCACGCCCAGCAGGGACATGTCCCAGCCCGCGGCTGCAGCCTCCTTTTGCAGGGTGTGCCGGTCGATGTACAGCCAGGTGAAAGGTTCGGTACGCAGGTCGCGGTACGCGTACCGGTACTCAATTTCTCCGTAATAACGGTTGGCCGGCTTGGCCCGCTGCTGGTACAGGTAGGCCACGTCGGAAGAATCGAACAGAAGCTGTCCGCCGGTCTGCAGCAGACCGCGTGCATGCGCCAGAAAAGTGCGCAGGCCGTCCAGTGAGCCGCAAAGACCGATGCCGTTCATCAGCAGCAGGAGCGTATCGTAACGCCGGCCGCTGTACTGAAAAATATCTCCCTGTACCGCTTCGCGTACGCCCCGCGACCGCATCACCTGTACGCAACCGGGTGACAGGTCCAGCGCGGTAACGCTATTTCCCTTTTCCTGCAGGTAGAGGGCATGCGTGCCGGCCCCGGCACCGATATCCAGCACCGATCCGTAGCAATAGCCCGCGGCATCCTGCTCCAGCACCGGCCAATCTTCCGGCTCCCGGAAATAGGTTGATACCGGCATCTCTTCTTTGCGTCCGTACGTATTGTGGATCCAGAGCTTTTCGCTGCGGATCCCGCGATAGTAGTCCAGCAGGGCGGTACCTAAAACATCTTGTGTCATGCAGACCAGTAATTAAGAAGGCAAAGGTAGGAGCGGAGCCATCAGGTCGCACTGCGTTCTGCCACCAGGGGCTTCCGGTACAGCACCGCGTCGATCCGCTGCTCCAGGGCGGCATCCTTCCGGAAACGGTTGAGGAAGAAATTCTCATAGTAAGCTTTGATGATGGCCGTCAGCGGCGTGGCGAGCAGTGCGCCCATGACGCCAAAGGCAGCGGCCATGGCCAGGAGAATGAACAGCGTGGAAACGGGATGGATGTTCATCGTGTTCGACCGGAGCTTGGGCAGGATAAAGTCGCCCATGATCTCGTCGAGGGCCAGGAGGAACACGGTGGTCCACAAGGCCGTGGCAGGGCTTACGGAAAGGGCTACCAGGATAGTGGGAATGGCCGCGATGTAAAAACCGAGCCGGGGAATCAGTTCGGCGAAGAAAGCCAGCGCGGCCCAGACCATAGCCCCGGGCACCCCCATGAAATTCAGGAATATGGTCATGCATACGGCCCGGATGGCGCCGGCAATGAGGTTGGCCCGGAACCAGCCGATCAGCATCACCGAGGTTTCCTGCAGGGCTTTGGTGGCTTTTTCGTGCAGCCGCTGGGGGAAAAAGGAAAAATACAGTTCCAGCAACGGTCTCGGGTTCGTGGTCGCATATACTACCATGCTCAGAAAGAGGATGGTTACCAGCAGCATGCTGACGATGGAAAGCGAGTAATTGCCGATGCGCATCAGCGTACGGGGCACTGAAGGCAGCCACTCCGACAGGGTGATGCCCTGCTGCTGAATGTCGCGGCGGATCTCGGGATAATCTTCGAACCAGCTGGCTATATTGGCGGAAACCTGCGCCGCGTAGCCGGGAAGGTTATTGATCAGCATCGTGATCTGGTCGGAGATTTTCGGAATGATCAGCCAGGCCAGCAGGCCCAGGATGAGCAGGATGATGCCGAAGACGATCAGGGAAGCCCAGCCCCGCCGCATCCCCCGGCTTTCAAG
>DATAGL010000197.1:0-2843 GCA_036263755.1 Chitinophagaceae bacterium
TGTCTTTTTATACCGGCCATATCATCAATATCGGAATTGAGATCGTACCGACAAAGAAAATGCAACAACATATGTCATCAGGCCCCCCTTTTTTGAGAAAGAAGTGCATAACGTATTGCGCCATGGCCGTACAAATCCGCCTGTGCCTTTATTGATATTGGGTATAGAACCTGATTGACGAAATAGAACGAAATTTGGTCAACTGATACCTCGGTCTGCTTTGTTTTGCTTTAGGATCAAGACGATGTGTGTTTAAGTGAAGCGCGTAAATTGGTATGATCATAGATTTATGCTTTATGCTCCAAATGCCAAGTTAACCGGTTCATAGGGGTGCTTACAGCAATCTGTTATGACAATAGCATCAGTTGTAGAGAAAGTGGATGTCTAGCTCTACCTCATTTTGATCTCCTTTGAGTATGCTTATGATCTCGGTCAACGACTCTAGAACAAAAACATTTGTTTCCACGATCCCGACCACCTCAGGTAGGACCGACATCAGATGCGTTTCCTGGCCCAATTCATTCAGGGAAGCGCGACTGCGCAAAATAAAGGTCCGATAATGGTGCAGGATCAAGGAACGGATCGAAGGTCGTTCCAAAACCTCATCCGTAAGCCCATAGATTTCGTCGGCAAGGCGGAAGAAGTCGAGCGTCTTTGCCCTATATTGTTGTTGGATGTGAGTGGTCTGCATCAAGGAGGCGAATAGCTTCAACCTTCTGCTCAAATTCATCCTAGTGGGAAAGTACATCCAGATGTTCTGCAGCAGATTGCAGCAGCTGTCCTTGTCCGAATGCAGTTCATTCATCAGTATGAACAGATAGAATGCCTCTCTTTGTGGGCCATCCAATCGCATCCAAGTATCCCTTCGTAGGTCAGGGGCGGCCAAATAGCGGTCTGACCCTTGGAGATATTGAGGAACGTAATAGGTGTCCCCCCTTGAGATCGCTGTACGGAGGGAAGTGGCCTCAGCTGATATACGGTCCAGTAGTTGGAGCAGCATAAATGGGTTTAAAAATGTATTGATTTGATCAGTTCGCTTAAGCGTTGGATGTCGGTCAGGAAGGCAGTCCCTTCCTTGGAATGATCCAAATGTCCCTGCAGTCGGGTCCTTAATTCCGGAAGGTCAATGTCCAGGTCCAACCGCAATTGTCCTTCCTTGAATAGGAAGTTCACGTTCTTTGCAATATTCGCTTTGATGCCATGGACCTGAAGTAGGTCCGATATCAAAAAGTGACTGGCCACCTTTTTGCCTTTTTGGGATGATATGGCTGACAACCCATCCATGAGGCTTTGGATGATCCGGTTCGGTCCAGTGCTTATTGTGATCTCATAGCCATGTTTCCCTAAGGTAGGCACTGGTGTGAATGTGAGCTTTTTTCTCACATCTGGCGATCCGGTTTCCAAAGCGAAGCTCGTCCCTTTTTCCTTTGTGGGCCTTAGCTCAACTGTTACTTGCGGCAGCCCTTTGGTGTTCCGCGCGATCCGGTTATACAAGGTGTCAAAAGCAAAGCACTCGAAAGGGTCCGTGGTCGACAGCTTTTGCCGGAAGATCGGATGGAGTTCGGGGCTCTTTAAGGGGATGCCCGCCAGCTCGTTCAAGCTCTCATACTTCCTTAGTCCATGGTAGCCGATATAAAAGCCATACAATGTCCCCAAGAACTCAATATGGCCCCCATTACCCACTATGCCCCTGTCTAGCAAAGTGCTTCGAAAAGCATGGGCATCGGTCTCGATCTTTCCCTTGCGATGATAGAGGCGCAGCAAAAGGAGGAATAAGATGTTCGGCCTGCGTAATTCTGGGTCCTGAAGGGCTTCGCGCAGATTGACCGTACCATAGGATAGCCCTTTGGAGGTCCTTTGCACTTTTTCCCCTAGAACAGGGCCACCTTGGTCCCTTACTAACTGAAGCAGGGCCTCATGAAGCTCCTCCCCTGTTCGATGCTCCTTCAGTGCCTTCAAGAGGGACCCGTTCTTCGCATCGGTGGTCCAATCCTGATCGATCATGCGCTCTATGAAATCTAGATATTTCTGGATACCCTCGGGCTCGCCTTCGATAGATGGGGACAACTGTTTCTTTTGCTTTTCAGGTGCCCATTCCTGGAGGATGCCCACAAAGTTCCGACTGAACGTACCCGCTTTTTTAAGGCCATTCCCACAAGGGTCCTGGAGCCCGATCCGAATGAAGGGCTCCAGTCCTTTGGTGAAGCAAATGGCACCCAAGCATTGGTCCAGGTGCAAGATGGCGGAGCGCACTTGATCCCTTTTGCTTTGGGTGACCTCTATGGTGCAAGTGGTCAAGGGCTCTTGGCGTTCAAGTGGCGCTTGGACGATCTCTATCGGGTCGTTATCGGTCCGTGACCAAAGGCGATCAAAGACGCGCCGGTCCTCCTCAGCGCTACAATAGATCCTTTTGATCAGATGGACCGGGATGGGCAACAAGCCATGGATCACCTCTTGGCCTATTTCCAAAAATTCGACAAGCTGGCGATGGTCCCATTCCAGATGGTAGTGTCCTGGCCGCACAACATACCGCTCCTTATGAAAAGGGATGAAGTAGCGCTCCTCAATGGTCGGGAACCGCATACTTATGTCTTGTGCACTCAATAGCTCGAGCAGATATCCACTCGGGAAGACGAATCCCCATTCAAAGAACTCCATGAGCTCTTGAAGGCTGCAGCTCGAATAAAGCAGGGCCGGTGCAGCCGGTCTGTTCGTCCTTCGCTTAAGGGCCTTCCGCTCTTGTTCTTTGGGGACAGGTTCAAAGTTGGGCTCCATGGTGAAAAGTTCATTTTTCATTTCAGATGGTTTCATAAAGGTCCGCATTGATCTGACTGAGCATGGGC
>DATAGL010000198.1:0-6010 GCA_036263755.1 Chitinophagaceae bacterium
AAAGAACCTTTTCTCCATCGACCTCTATGTAGCCGATGCGGAAACCGGTAAGGTGACCGAGCGCGTTACCTCCACTTCCTTCAACGCGCACGTGGATGAATACAGCTCCTACGAATCCTCTGTAGCCTGGTCGCCCGACAGCCGCCAGCTGGCCTTTGTGGCCTTTGCCAAAGGCCGCAACCGGCTCATCATTGCTGGAGCGGACAACGGAAAGATCAGCCGCGAGATCGACATCCCGGGCGTGCCTTCAATTTCCAACCCGGCCTGGTCGCCCGACGGCCGCACCATCGTGGTTACGGGCCTGGTAGACGGTCAGAGCGACCTCTTTGCCTATGACCTGGAACGGAAGAGTGTGCGCCGCCTGACCAATGATTTCTATGCCGACCTGCAGCCTTCCTTTTCCCCGGACGGGAAAAAGCTCGTTTTCGCCACCGACCGGCGCAGCATTACGGGCAGCGGCATCCAGCACCATTTCGCGCACAACCTGGCCCTGCTCGATATGAGCACCGGGGCCGTTACCCCCTTGGACTTTTTCAACGGGGCGAACAACCTCAACCCGGTGTTCGGCAACGACAATAACCTGGTATACTTCCTGTCGGACCGGGACGGCTTCCGGAACCTTTACAGCTACAACATCGCTTCCGGCGAGCTCCTGAAGCGCACCAACCTGTTCACCGGCATTACCGGCATCACCATGTATTCACCTGCGCTGTCTGCAGCCCGCCACACCGACCGGGTGGTGTTCAGCGTATACAACAAGGATGAGTACACGATCCACGGGGCGGCCAGTACGGCCCTGGGCAATGAAGCGGTAGCCGGTACGGCGGTGGCCATGCAGCCGGGTGCCCTGCCCCCGTATAACCGCGTCGGGGAAAGCATCGTGCAGCAATCGCTGGTGCAAACGCCTTATGAAGTGGTGCCTGCCACGGCCTTTACCGACATACCCTACAAGCCGAACTTCCAGCTGGACTACATCGGGAATACCGGCGGGGTAGGCGTGTCCACAGGCCGTTACGGCACGGGCCTGGCCGGCGGCGTGAACGGCATCTTCTCCGATATCCTGGGGAATAACCAGCTCTTCGGGGCGGTGTCCCTCAATGGCGAGATCTACGATGTGGGCGGACAGTTTGCCTATGTGAACCAGAAGAAGCGGTTCAACTGGGGCCTGTCGGCTTCACACATCCCTTACCTGTCCGGCTGGGAGTCGTTGCGGCCCGATACGCTGGTCAACCGCGACGGTGATTCGGTGGCAGTGGCCAACTATTCCCTCAACCTGCTGCGTACGTTTGAGGACCAGCTCAGCGTGTTCGCCGCTTTTCCGTTCAGTACGATCCGGAGGCTGGAAGGGGGGGCTTCTATTGCCCGCTACTATTACCGCCTGGATGAATACGCGGATTATTACGACCCGCAGTCCGGCTTTTATTACGGGCAGGACAAAACCAAGCTGCCCACGCCCGAGGGCTTTACCTTCGGGCAGGCCTACATGGCGCTGGTAGGTGATAATTCGTTCAGTGGCGTGGCCTCACCCCTGGCCGGTCACCGCTTCCGCCTGGAAGCCGGCCAGTACCTCGGGGTGGTCAACCTTACTTCGGTTACGGCCGACTACCGCAGGTATTTCCGGATGGCGCCCCTTACCCTTGCCACCCGCAACATGTACCTCGGCCGGTTCGGGCGTGATGCGCAAACCGGCGTGCTGCCCCCGCTCTTTATCGGTTATCCTTCGCTGGTGCGGGGCTACAATGCCCTGAATTTCGCCCAGGAAACGGAATCGGGCGGCACTACAGGCATCACCATCAACGACCTGATCGGTAACCGCATTTACGTGGGCAACGTGGAACTGCGCCTGCCCTTTACGGGCCCGGAGCGCCTGTCGGCCATCCAGTCGAAATTCCTGTTCACGGAACTGAACCTGTTCACCGATGCAGGGATGGCCTGGGGGAGCGCGGAAAATTTCAACGGCAGCAAAAATGATTTCAACCGCCGCAACAACCGCTTCATTCTGAGCAGCGGCGTTTCGGCGCGAGTGAACCTGTTCGGCTACCTCGTCATTGAACCCTACTATGCGGTTCCCTGGCAGAACGGTGGTTTTAAAAACGGTACCTTCGGACTGAACTTTATTCCCGGCTGGTAAAGCCTACCGCCGGCCCATCGCGGGCTGGCGGTAGGATACCCGGAGGCATCCGCTAAAACAGAATGATTATGAAAAAAGAAGAAGTTCCGAAAGACCCGCAGCAGCCGGCGCAGCCCGAAGGAAAGCCGTCTTCGGCCCCGACGGAAAATGAATCCGGGTTCACGTATGTTCCGAATGCGAATGCCAGTGGCGCAGGTGCGCTGGGCCGCAGCGAGGAGCAGAAACTGGACGGTGAGGGCAGCATTCAGGAAGATACCTATTGACCGGCAGATCTACTGGGCTGCGGCATTGCGGCGTTCCTTGCGCCAGAGCCAGGGTGCCTGTGCCCCTTTTTGCTGCCAGAGGCCGCGGCGGGCCTTCCGTGCTTCGGCCTGCAGGGCGTCCCATTCCGGGTTTTTACTGTACTGCGTGTAATGCCAGGCCAGGCCGGCCGAAAGCATCGCTTCATTAACATTGCGCCCCTCTGCATCAAACACTATGGCCACCGATCGGCCGTACCGGTCTTTGTCCTGTACGTCCAGCCGCACCGGCTTGCGAAATACGAGATCGCTCAGGTGCTGTTTGGCCACGCTGTAATAATCCTGACCCCGCTCCGGGCAGTCGATCCCAAACAGCCGCACCTTCACCTGCTCATTTTCGGGCGTCAGCAGGGTAAAGGTATCACCGTCGGCCACGGCCACCACTTCTCCGTCGGCATCCGGCATCCGCTGTTCGGGCGCACTGCAACTGAACAGGAGGACGAGGAGGAAGGAGAGGAGCCGATGCATGGTTAGTAGTTTATGGTTTATAGTTTGGAGTTTGGAGTTTCCTTTATTTCTGCAAGATACTTGATAAACGAAAAGGCTCCGGAACACGTTCCGAAGCCTTTGCTATTTTGTTGATGGATCAGGAACTGTTTGAAAATATGGAGTATAACTCCAAACCACAAACTCCAAACTCCAGACAATTACGCTACCGCATATCCGGCCTTCTTGCCCATACGTTCAAGCAGCTCTTTTGTCTTCTTGATGCCTTCCTCTTCACTAAGCTTGCTGCCTTCGTATTCAATGCCGATGATGCCGTTGAAGTTGACCTTCTGGAAGATGGCCATCATTTTATTGTAATCCGTTTCCACGCAGTTGCCGGCCTCGTCGAAATCGTAGGTTTTGGCCGAGATGCCCTTGGCAAAAGGCATCAGCTCTTCGGTGCCTTTGTAGCGGTCGTACTCTTCGGCACAGGTGTTGCCCTGGCGGCGGATGCAGAAGTTGCCGAGGTCGGGCAGTGTACCCACGTTTTTCATGTTCACCTGCTTCATCACTCCGGCCAGCCACTGGCCGTTAGAGGAATAGCTGCCGTGGTTCTCCACGATCACGTTGATGTTTTCCTTCGCGGCATAGGCACCCAACGAACCCAGTCCATCGACGGCGGCTTTGGCCACCTCTTCCGCCGTTCCCTGTCCGTATGCGTTTACGCGGATGGTTTTACAGCCCAGGTGCCTGGCGGCATGGACCCATCTGTAATGGTTCTCCACGGCCTTCTTGCGCTTGGCATCATCGGTATCGCCCAGGCCGCCCTCACCGTCGATCATGATGAGGTGGTTGGATACGCCGTTATCCTTGCAGCGCTGGATCAGCTGGTTCAGGTAAGCGGTGTCTTCCGCCTTGTCCTTGAAAAACTGGTTCACGTACTCCACGATGGAAATACCGAATTGTTTTTTCGCCGTTTCCGGGAACTCGAGGTTGGTCAGCTTTTTCGCGAAAAGCGCCTTGTGCAGCGACCATTCGGCCAGGGAGATCTGGAAGGAGTTGGCCGGAAGGGCCGACTGGGCAAGCAGGCGGGGCGCTACGGCGAGCCCGGCGGCCAGCGTCAGCGATTGCTGAAGGAATTGTCTGCGTTTCATATAACAAGTGTAGGTTAAGTTAGGAAAGTATTTTCTCTACGAAGCGGCCCGATTCCTTATGTTTCAGGATGAGCTTCTTGGCCCCGTAGTGGGTCATCTCTTCTTTAACGAGGTAATGCTCGGAATCGTATTCCACCAGGTGGCTGTCTTTGCCCACGCCCTCGCGGCCGCGCCAGATGTCCAGCTGCACGGGCTCCCAGTTTTTGCTTTTGGCCGAGCGGTAGGCGGCATCGAGCACAGCATTCACCACGTAGCCGTCGTAAAAGGTTTCCTTCGGGTCCACACCTTTTTCCAGGGCATTGAACATGTCCATGAACATATGGTTGTAACCGAGCTCATTCAATTCATCACCTACGGGGAACAGCCAGCCGGTATTGCTTTCGGCTTTTTCCGCCACGTAGTCGGCGCCTTTGCCGGTGGTGAACATGTCAAAGCCGGTGCGGAGGAACGAGTTGATCCAGATTGTGCCTTCCGAGCCCATCACTTCGTCGCGCAGGTCCAGGCCGCCCCGGAAGGTCCAGCTCACTTCGAACTGTCCGATGGCCCCGTTCTCGTATTTCACCAGGCCGATGGCATGGTCTTCGGCATCAATAGGTTTTACCTGCGTGTCGGCCCAGCACATGACTTCCACCGGCCGGATGTCCTTGCCGATATAGGACCGGGTGATCTCCACGCAATGGCAGCCCAGGTCGAGGATGCAGCCGCCGCCCGCCTGCTCGAGGTCCCAGAACCAGTCGGAGTGGGGGCCAGGGTGCGTTTCCCGTGACTTGGCCCAGAGGATGCGGCCCAGCGCCCCGTTCCGGACACTTTCGTGCGCTTTGATGAATTTAGGCGTATACACCAGGTCTTCGAGGTAGCCGTTAAAAATGCCTGCAGCTTCCACTGCTTCCAGCATCCGCTTCGCTTCGGCGGCGTTGCGGCCCAGGGGCTTGGTGGTCATGACGGCCTTTTTGTGCTTGCAGCACAGCAGGACGGCCTCTTCGTGCAGGTTGTTCGGCAGCGAAATGCACACGACCGTTACTTCCGGCCGGGCAATGGCCTCTTCCATATTGGTAGTGGCGAAGGCTACCTTGTAGTCTTCAGCGAACTTGCGCACCGACTCTTCCCGGCGCGAATAAACGGATACGATCTGGTCCCTGCTGCGGTAGCCCTGCAGCGAATCTGCATAAAACCGGCCGATGAATCCCGTGCCGAGCATAGCAATCTTTTGCATGAAAAGTGGTTTATGGTTTGAGGTTAGTAGTTCAATGGGTTTTCCGTTTTCGTTTTCCGGTTATTTAGTGAAAGGAAGATTCGGATTGTAATGAGCAGTAGAAGGTCAGTGTTTAACGTTTAAAGTTCAAGGTTTAAGTTTCAGGCTTGCCTGTGTTATTGGAACCATTCTTTGCCTGAGACCGAGCCTGTCAAATCCATTCCCATCCAGCCCATCCGCGGTTATTGTTGCATCGGTACGGGCTCGGCTACTTCTTTTGCCGTGGTCAGTTCCCGGCGCTCCCGGAAGAACAACAGGAAATAAACGAGCACGGCGGCGGCAATGATGGCAGGCACATACCAGATGCTTTGCCAGTCGTGTGCGTTCTTGTCGGTAAAAGGGTTCAGGGTGCTCAGCACATTCCGGTTCGCAATATAGCCGGAGAAGTAGGTGCCGATGAACATCCCGAGGCCGTAGGTGGCAAAGGTGAAGAGGCCCTGCGCGGCGTTTTTGATGCGGGCACCGGCCTTTTTCTCCGTATACATATATCCGGTCACAAAGAAGAAATCATAGCAGATGCCATGCAGTACGATACCGCCGTACAGCATCCAGGTATTGGTTTCTGTATCCCCGTGGGCAAAGCAGACGTACCGGAGGATCCAGGCCACCATGCCGAGGAGCAGCATGTTTTTCACACCGATCCGGTTGAACAGGAAAGGAATGGCCAGGATGAATACCGCTTCGGATATCTGGCCCAGGATCATGTTGCCGGCCACATTCTCCATGCCGGCTTCCGTCAGGAACAGGT
>DATAGL010000199.1:0-4217 GCA_036263755.1 Chitinophagaceae bacterium
GGCCGAGATAACTTTCTGTAAATCAGCAGTGTTTTGTCCGCCGGCTGTAGCCAGGGTTTTTTGCCCTCCGCCTCCGCCTTTTATAAGCGGTGCTATTACTTGTTTAATGGCGGCCGCCGCATCGAGTCCTTTCTCCTGCGCCACGGCTTCATCAAACAGCAGCACAACGGCGGCTTTGCCGTCGATGGCGGCCGCCAGCGCGATCACGTGACCGGGCACCAGGGGCTTCAATTCGAAAGCCAGCTTTTTAAGGGCATCGGCGTGGGGCACGTCGGCCACGGCGCCGATAAAGGCCGCTCCCTGAACGGTTTCCACCTGCCCGAGCAACTGGTCGCGCACGGCCTTCAGCTTTTCGCCTTCCAGCTTTTCCACGCTTTTTTGCAGCGCCGCAGCCGACTCCTGCAGCTGCAGGATCGCCCTGAGGGGCTCTTTCACATTTTTCAGGGCCTCCCTTATCGACTGGAGCTGGTCCAGCTGTTCGTTCACATAAGCTTCGGCCGCAGCGCCGCAAACGGCTTCCAGCCGGCGTACGCCGGCGGCTACAGCGCTTTCGGAAGTGATCTTGAACAGGCCGATCTCGCCGGTGGCGCCCACGTGCGTACCGCCGCAGAGTTCCACCGAAAAGGAAGAGTCCATGGTCACCACGCGCACCGTATCGCCGTACTTTTCGCCGAACAGGGCCATGGCGCCCGACTGCATCGCTTCTTCCCGGGGCAGCTGGCGGATAGACACCGGGATGTTGGCCCGGATCTTTTCATTCACCAGGCTTTCCACCCGGCGCAGCTCTTCATCGGTCATCCGGCTGAAATGGGCGAAGTCGAAGCGCAGGGCGCCGGGCGTCACCAGCGAGCCTTTCTGGGTGACGTGCGTGCCCAGCACGGAGCGCAGGGCGGCGTGCACGAGGTGGGTGGCGCTGTGGTGCCAGGTGGTGCGGGTACGCTTTCCGGCGTCGATGGCGGCCGTGACGTCGCCTTCCAGGGTTTCCGGCAGGCGGTCCATGATATGGATGATGAGGTCGTTTTCTTTTTTGGTATCGGCCACCGGGTAGCTTTTTCCGGCCAGGACCAGCCGACCGGTATCACCTACCTGCCCGCCGCTTTCGGCGTAGAAAGGGGTACGGTCGAGCACTACCTGGTACTGGTCCTTTCCTTTGGCCTTTACCTGGCGGTAGCGCAGGATCCGGGCCTGGGCCTCATGGAGGTCGTAGCCGAGGAATTCGGTGGTGCCGCCTTCCTGCACCACGACCCAGTCGCCGGTATCGGTAGCAGCTGCAGCACGGGAGCGTTCTTTCTGTTTCTGCATTTCGGCAGTGAAATCGGCTTCGTTTACCATCATGCCTTTTTCTGCCAGAATCAATTGGGTCAGATCAAGCGGAAAGCCATAGGTATCGTACAGCTCAAAAGCTTCCCTGCCCGAAACGGCAGCCTGCCCATTTCCAGTCATGTCTTCCATCCGGCGCAGGCCTTTTTCGAGCGTGCGGAGGAAGGCCTCTTCCTCTTCCTTTACCACTTTGGCTACAAAGGCTTCCTGGTTTTTCAGCTCGGGAAAAACGCTTTCAAATTGTGCCGCCAGCACCGGCACGAGCTGGTACAGCAGCGGTTGCTGGTAGCCCAGGTAGCTGTAATAATAGCGGACCGCACGGCGCAGGATACGGCGGATGACGTAGCCGGCGCCGGTATTGGAAGGGAGCTGGCCATCGGCGATGGTAAAGGAGATGGCGCGGATATGATCGGCCAGCACACGGAAGGCAATGTCGCTCTTTTCATCGGTGCCTTTGTATTCCTTACCCGTTATGGCGGCAATGCGGTCGAGGGTTCCGGTAAATATATCCGTATCGTAATTGCTTTGCTTTCCCTGGATCACGCGGACGAGGCGCTCGAAGCCCATGCCCGTATCCACATGGCGGGCGGGCAGGGTTTCCAGCCTTCCGTCTTTCAGGCGGTTGAACTGGATAAACACGTTGTTCCAGATCTCGATCACCTGGGGGTGATCGGCATTCACCAGCGTCTTGCCGTCCACCTGTTTCCGCTCTTCTTCGGAGCGGGTGTCCACGTGGATCTCCGTACAGGGGCCGCAGGGCCCGGTATCGCCCATTTCCCAGAAGTTGTCCTTTTTGTTGCCAAGCAGGATGCGGTCTTCGACGATCCACTTCTTCCATTCGGCGGCGGCCTCTTCGTCGCGGGGCAGGCCTTCCGATGCGTCGCCTTCGAACACGGTCACATACAGCCGGTCTTTGGGCAGGCCCAGGACCCCGGTGAGCAGTTCCCAGCTCCAGGCAATGGCTTCGGCCTTGAAGTAGTCGCCGAAGCTCCAGTTGCCGAGCATTTCAAACATCGTGTGGTGGTAGGTGTCCACGCCTACTTCCTCCAGATCGTTGTGCTTGCCCGACACGCGGAGGCACTTCTGGGTGTCGGCGATCCGGGGCGAGGGAGCAGTTTTATTGCCCAGGAAATAGTCCTTGAACTGGTTCATGCCCGCATTGGTGAACATGAGGGTGGGATCGTTTTTGACCACGATGGGAGCAGAGGGGACGATCTGGTGTCCCTTTGATCGGAAAAACTCGATAAACCCGTTGCGTATTTCGGATGAGGTGCGCATGCTGCAATAAATAGGTTGATTTTTGGGTTTATTACCCGATATTTGACGACCCAGCCCGGCTTTACGGCGCGGGCGGGGAAGCGCAAAGGTAACGATTCGGGCCGCTCTCCGGCCCTGGTAAGCTTGCCACCATGAAGAAAATCAAGTATTACTATAATACCCATACGCTTCGCTATGAAAAACTGGTTACACCGCTGCGGGTCAAGCTCCTGCGCGTGTTCGGGTTCATAGCCGCCGCCCTCGTTACCTCCGCCATCATCTCCTATTTCGCCTTCCAGTTCGTGGGCTCGCCCGACGAGCGCCGCATCCGCATCGAGAACGAGCGGCTGAAAAACGATTACGAGGACCTGCGCGTACAGATCCGTTCGCTGCAGCAGCAGATGACCGAGCTGGAGAAGCGCGACAACGAAGTGTACCGCACCATCTTTGAAGCCAACCCCATTCCCGACAGCACGCGGGCCGAAGCCCTCGAGCAGCAGCGCGAAGTGGCGCGCGTGGAAAGCATGCAGAGCAGCGAGCTGGTGCGCTCCATCAGCCAGACCCTCGACACGCTGGCTTCCCGGGTACGGATGCAGCAGAAATCGTACGACCAGATCCGCGTGATGGTACAGAACAAGGAAAAGCTGCTGGCAGGCACCCCGGCCATCCAGCCGGTTTCGAACAAAGACCTCAACCGCATTGCCTCCGGCTTCGGCTACCGCATCGACCCCATCTATAAAACCATCAAGTTCCACGCCGGCCTTGACTTTACCGCTCCCCAAGGCACGCCTATTTACGCGACCGCCAACGGGGTAGTCAAAACGGCCAGCCACAGCGAAAGCGGCTACGGCAACCACGTGATCATCCACCACGGCTACGGCTATGAAACCCTGTACGGCCACATGGTACGCATCAAGGCCCGGCCCGGGCAGCGGGTGGAGCGCGGCGACATTATCGGCTACGTGGGTTCCACCGGTAAAAGCACCGGGCCGCACTGCCACTACGAGGTGCACAAGAACGGCCAGAAGCTCGATCCCGTTTACTTCTTCTACAACGACCTGAGCCCGCAGCAGTTCGACCAGCTGCTGAAACAGGCGGCGGCGAGCAATCAGTCGTTTGACTGACGGGAGAATTAGTTGATCGGTTGAATGGTTGAATGAGTTGATAAGTATTCCTGCTGTACTCTGTTCCTCTGCTCGCTCTGCGCGAAACCCTCTTCCGGACCCAACCAAATTCCCAATTCCCAATTCCCAATACCCAATTCCCAATTTCTTCCCGCTCATAGCGGCTCCTTCCGGGCCGGTTCCAGCCTACTTCTTCCTCAATGCTTCCTCATTGCTACCCCGGAAAAGGCCCATTTCGCCCAGGATATCCCCGGATTCCGGGGAAGCAATGAGGCGGAACCGGGGAAGCAAATAGGAAGCAATGAGGAAAATCCGGGGAGAAAGTGCGGTTCATCACCCTTTTTCCCGGCGGTCGTCACCCGTTTTACCGAGCACCCTGCAGTCCGGAAGACCGGTTTCGCACCGAGCTAAGGAGAAAAGGAGCTATAGGAGGCTTATTCACTTGTCAACTTGTGAACCGCCCAACCCCCATCCTCCTTTTCTCCTTTCTCTGCGCGAAACCTCTTGGAAAACAAT
>DATAGL010000200.1:0-2638 GCA_036263755.1 Chitinophagaceae bacterium
GATATAGGTGTTGATGCCCACCAGGTCGCCGAGGGTGGTGAGGGCGGTATTGATGCGTTTGCTGGAGGAAACGGCGCCGTGTGCCGCGTCGTGCACGAGGTTGAAAACGATCATCACGCCGCTGAGGCCCAGGCCGATGCAGGCGGGCACCAGGACCGCATACCGGCCGGCAAAGAGGAACAGGCAGGCATAGCAGCCGGCATAGGCCAGCAGCAGCACTGCCCCTTTTCCGTACAGCGCACGCGAACCGAAGCGGTCGCGGCCCGTTTGCCGGAAGTACTGGTTGATCCGGATATTCAGCCCGGTGTAAAAATCGGAGCCTTTGCCTTTCGCGAATTTCATGGTACTTTTTTTCAAAGCTAACGCCCGCCAGCGGGCTCTGCCTAATCGTTCTCTGCCAATGAACCGGATCTTTTTTGCAGATTTCGCCAATGTTAAAATGGGGTTCCGGGGTGCTTTTTTCCACAGGCGGTTTGGCCGGAAGCCGCGCGGTGCTTCCGCTTCGCCCGGCGCGCTTACCTTTGCGCACCGCCATGCATACCGCCACGCAACAATCGTTTTTCGCCTACCTGAAGGGGCTGCTGCCCGCCCACCGTTCGCTGGTGGATGAAGTGGCCGACCTCCTGAATCTATCCACCGACAGCGCCTACCGCCGTCTCCGCGGAGAAAAGGCGCTTGATTTCGGGGAGCTCCAGCAGCTGGCCTCGCATTATAAAATCTCAATCGACCAGTTCCTGCAGCTGTCGCCCGAAGCCCTGCTGTTCACCGACCGCTCGATGACGGCCCATGACGCCTTTCATTTTGAGGGGTACCTGCAGGCGGTGATTGCCGACCTGGAATACATGAACGGCTTTGACCGCAAAACGATGTGGTACCTGAACAAGGACGTTCCCATTTTTCATCATTTCGCCCTGCCCGAGCTGGCCGCCTTCAAATGCTTTTTCTGGCGCAAGACCATCGTGCACGACCCGGTCTTTGCCCAAACCGATTTCATCCTGGAAGAGCAGGTGGGCCCTTTCGAGGCGGCGGGCCGGAAGATCGGCGACCTGTATGCCGCCCTGCCCTCCGTGGAGATCTGGAATGCCGAAAGTATCAACAGCACGATCCGGCAGATCGAGTATTACCGCCATATGCAGCTTTTCCGCCGGGCGGAAGACGCCGGCCGGGTGTACGCGGCCCTCCGGACCGTAATCGACCGCATCGAGGCCTTTGCCGAGGAAGGGGTGAAGCGGACCGCCGGCGGGGCCGCGGGCGGGCGCTACGAAGTATTTGTGAACGAGTTCATCCTCGGAGACAACACGATCCTCGTGGAACTCGACGGCCGCAAGTTCGTGTATGTGAACCACGGGGTGCACCATTACATGCTCACGAAGGACGACCGCTTCTGCGCCTTTACCGCCGACCATTTCCGGAACATCATCCGGAAGTCCACTCCCGTTTCCGCCGTCAATGAAAAAGAGCGCCGCATGTTCTTTAACCGCATCCGGCGGAAGCTGAATCTGTGAGGGAGCGGGAATTTGGAATTGGGTATTGGGAATTAGTTGATCAGTTGAATCGTTGAAAAGTTGATCAGTTTATATAAAAGGGAAAGGCCGCTGAAGTCAGCGGCCTTTCCCTTTTATATTAATATTATGTTTTGCTCCGGCTTATCAACTTTTCAACGATTCAACTGATCAACTCCCAATTCCCAATACCTAATTCCCAACTCCACTACTTGACTTCCTCAAAATCAATATAATCCCCCAGTCCCTCCATTTTCCCCTGGGCGGGCTGTTCCGGGCGGGCGGCGGACTGCTGCCGGGCCTGCTGTTCCTGCATGCGGTCCTGCATTTCGCGGAAGGTGCGTTTTACGCGGCGCGTGGTGCGGTACACGGGCAGAATGAACCCGAACACCAGCCGGTAAGCCATGTACGCAAGGAAGACGTAGACGAGAAATGTAAAAACGGACATAAAACAAAGGTACAGGAGGGCCGGAAACGTTTTATTATTTGGAGGATAATTAAGGTTTATCTTAACTTTGCTCTGGCATTGAACGTAAGAAGGGAACGAAGACCGTTCCCTTCTTCTTTTACCACTATGCAGAAAGAAGAACAAATTAAAGCTATAGAAGAGCAGATCCGGGTGCTGCTGGAAGGTCAGCCCAGCCATTTCCTGGTGGAAGTGCGCATCAAGCCCACCAACAACATCAAGGTGTTCATCGATGCGGACGAAGGCATCAACCTGCAAACCCTGATCGGGTATAACCGGCGCCTGTACAAAGTGCTGGAAGAAAGCGGGATGTACCCCGACGGTGACTTTTCCCTGGAAGTATCCTCGCCGGGCCTGGACGAGCCCCTGAAGCAGGAGCGCCAGTACCGCAAGAACATCGGCCGTTTCCTTGACATTGTGCTAATCGACGGGAGTAAGAAAGAAGGAAAGCTCACCGAGGCCACCGGCGACGGGATCGTCATCGAATTCGAGACCGGCAAGGGAAAGGCCCGCCAGACCGTACAGGAAACCGTTTTGTTCGACCAGATAAAAACGACTAAAATCCAGATAAAGTTTTAAGCCAGCCTCAAGGTACAAGCTGCAAGCCACAAGCGGGCAGCGGGAATACTTGAAGCTTGCGGCTTGGAGCTTGCAGCTAAAAAATAACCAT
>DATAGL010000201.1:0-2953 GCA_036263755.1 Chitinophagaceae bacterium
CAATCGTCAATCGTCAATCGTCAATCAGGCACATCGTACACCGTACATCGTAAACCGTACATCCCTCCATTCCCTCCTATCTTTGCTGCTCAATCAACGACATATGAAGATCGGAACCAAGTTCATCCATGCCGGCATGGAGCCTGACCCCTCTACCGGCGCCATCATGACGCCTATCTACCAGACGTCCACCTACGTACAGGAGGCGCCGGCCCAGCATAAAGGTTATGAATACGCCCGCAGCCAGAACCCCACGCGCACCGCGCTGGAAACGGCTTACGCCGCCATCGAGAACGGGAAGTACGGGCTCGCCTTCAGCAGCGGAGTGGCCGCCACCGACGCTGTGATCAAGCTGCTGGCCCCCGGCGACGAAGTGATCGCCGCTGCCGATATGTACGGCGGCACCTACCGGCTGTTCACCAAGATCTTCGAAAAGTTCGGCATCCGCTTTCACTACGTAAACATGCAGGACGCGCAGGCCGTGGTTCCTTTTATCAATGAGCGTACAAAGCTCATCTGGACCGAAACGCCGACCAACCCGCTTATGAACATTACTGACATTGGCGCCCTCGCCGCCATTGCCAAAGAACACAAGGTGCTGCTCTGCGTGGACAATACGTTTGCCTCGCCCTACCTGCAAAACCCCCTCGATTTCGGGGCCGATATCGTGATGCATTCCGCCACCAAGTACCTCGGCGGTCACAGTGATGTGATCCAGGGCTGCCTGATGATGAACGACCAGGAACTGCGTGACCAGCTGTATTTCATTCAGAAATCCTGCGGGGCAGTACCCGGTCCGCAGGACTGCTTCCTTGTGCTGCGCGGTATCAAGACCCTGCACGTACGGATGCAGCGCCATTGCGAGAACGGCGAGCAGATCGCCCGCTGGCTCCGGAACCACCCGAAAGTGGGACAGGTGTTCTGGTGCGGATTTGAAGACCATCCCGGCTATACCATCGCCAAAAAACAGATGCGCGGCTTCGGGGGCATGATGAGCTTTACGCTGAAAGACGACAGCGTGGAGACGGCCAAAAAAGTATTGTCCTCAACGCAGCTTTTCTCCCTGGCGGAAAGCCTGGGCGGCGTGGAATCGCTCATCAACCACCCGGCCAGCATGACCCATGCCTCCATTCCCCGGGAAGAGCGCCTGAAGAACGGACTCACCGACTCGCTCATCCGTCTCAGCGTAGGCATCGAAGACGCCGAAGACCTGATTGCGGACCTGGAGCAGGCAATCGGGTAAGGGATGAGAAGTGGTATTGGTAGTATTTGTAGTATTGGTGGTATTGGTGGTACTTGTTGTATTAGTAGTATTGGTAGTATTAGTGGTATTTGTGGTAATAGGGGCTTGTTAAAATAGCGTATTCCCTTCAGGTGCTTTACTGCACATTCACCCAATCCTCAACCAATATGACCAATACCACAAATACCACTAATACCACTAATACTACAAGTACCACCAATACTACAAATACCACCATTACCACCAATACAACTTCGCTTGGACCTCAAAGAATTCCTCGACCGCAAAGTCAGCCTCTACAACCGCCCCGAGTTCATCCCGGATGACCCGGTGTCGGTGCCGCACCGCTTTGCGCGGAAAGAGGATATCGAGATCGCCGGCTTTTTCGCAGCGATCTTTGCCTGGGGCGGACGGAAGACGATCATTAACAAGGCCAACGAACTGATACGCCTGATGGATGATGCCCCGGCGGACTTTATCCGCCAGCACGAGGAAAGCGACCTCAGGCGCATGCTGACCTTCTGTCACCGCACCTTCAACCCGACCGACCTCCTGTACTTCATCCATTTTCTCCGGCATCACTATACGCGGCATGCCTCACTGGAGCCGGCGTTTACGCAATGGATGCTCCTGGGCGATACTGATACGGGCAATGTGCTCTCCGGCTTTCATCACTATTTCTTTTCCCTGCCCGATGCTCCGCCCCGCACCCGGAAGCATATTGCTACGCCCCAGCGCAAGGCCAGCTGCAAACGGCTGAGCATGTTCCTGCGCTGGATGGTGCGCAAGGACGAAGGCGGCGTGGACTTCGGCCTGTGGAGCGGTATTCGTCCCGCGCAGCTGGTATGCCCGGTTGATCTGCACGTAGCGCGCGTAGGCCGCCGGCTCGGGCTGATCACACGCCCTGCCGTGGACTGGCAAACCGCCATGGAGCTGACGGGGCGCCTGAAAGCATTTGATCCGGAAGATCCGGTGAAATATGATTTCGCCCTGTTCGGACTGGGCGTTACCGAGCGGTTTTAATGCAACAAGAAAATGTAAAGGCGTCAGGAAGTTTATATGGTCTGCCAGGGTGATCTCGCACAGAGCCAACAGAGAAACAGAGTCAGGAGAAAGTGCCGGATAAATATTGCTGCTGGATCCAATATGGTCCGCTCTGTTAACCCTGCTCTCTCTGCGCGTAACCCTGACTGATCAACCAGTGAACTTTCCCTCATTCCCGCTTCCGCTTCAGGTAAATCATCTCTCCCTTTCCGGAAGCAAAATGAACGGGCTGCTGGCTGGCATCTTCGAAAAGCTGCCACTGAATGAGGTCGTCGTTTACAAAATGCAGGAGGCTTTTGATGGTCATGGATTCATTGCCGTCCCTGATGGTAAAGTCGAACCAGGCGGGCGACTTGGTAAAATCGAAACGGCACTGCGTAATGGCTTTTTTCTGGCCACCGTAGACGAGGTAAACACGGGCACTGTCGCGGATCTCCAGCCCTGCCTGCCCGTTCTGGGCATCCACCGAGGCCCAGGCGCCGAGCAGTTGTTGAAGGTTTCGCTGGGCAGAAAGTCCGTTGCTGATACAGAAAAGAAGGAAGAGGGTAAACACACGTTTCATAACACACCGTTTCCTTTGCGAGGGCAGAACCTGTGCCATATCCCGGGCCGCAGGGCAGGGCCGGGCACTATTTTTTTGCACCTGCTTTCAAACGGATGTATATG
>DATAGL010000202.1:0-1825 GCA_036263755.1 Chitinophagaceae bacterium
AACGACGGCGTCAAATAAGCCGGCTGCCCCATTATCACACAAATAAACCGTTCCGATTATGCTACCTTCTTATTCCAAATCCTTACTGGTGATCGCCCTGGCCCTGGCTGCCGCAGCCAGTCTCCCGGGTTGCAAGCCGAAAGGTGCTGCTTCCGCCGTAACCGGCGACGCAGCCTCTAAAGTATATGTGGCCCCCGGCAAATACGACGAATTCTACAACATCGTTTCCGGTGGCTTCAACGGCCAGCTGAGCGTTTACGGCATTCCCTCGGGCCGCCTGTTCCGCATCGTGCCCGTATTCTCGCAACACCCGGAGAACGGCTACGGCTTCTCTGAAGAGTCCAAGCCGATGCTGAATACCTCGCACGGTTTCGTTCCCTGGGACGACCTGCACCACATTGCCCTGTCCACCACCAGGGGCGAGCACGACGGTCGCTGGGCCTTCGCCAACGCGAACAACACGCCGCGGATCGGCCGGGTAAATATGTCAAACTTCCGCACCGAGGAGATCATCGAGATCCCCAACAGCGCGGGCAACCACTCCTCCCCCTTCATTACCGAAAACACCGAGTACGTGGTAGCCGGCACCCGCTTCTCGGTACCGATGGACAACGGCAACACCGACGTGCCCATCAACACCTATAAAGAGAACTTCAAGGGTACCGTATCCTTTATCGCAGTGGACCAGAAAACCGGCCATATGAACATCGACTTCCAGATCCAGCTGCCCGGTATCAACTTCGACCTCGCACGCGCCGGCAAAGGCCGCTCGAAGGACTGGTTCTTCTTCTCCTGCTACAACTCCGAAAAAGCGAACACCCTGCTGGAAGTGAACGCTTCGGCCAAGGACAAGGACTTTATCATGGCGGTTAACTGGAAGAAAGCCCAGGAATACGCCCGCAGCGGAAAAGGCAAAAAAGTACCGGTGCGCTATGCGCATAACGTGCTGGATGAAAAGACCCATACCGCCACTTCCACCATCAAAACCGAAGTACTGATGCTGGATCCGAAAGACTGCCCCGACATGGTGTACATGATGCCCTGTCCGAAGTCGCCGCACGGCTGCGACACCGACCCCTCCGGTGAGTTCATCGTAGGCTCCGGCAAGCTGGCCGCCGTCATCCCGGTATTCTCTTTCGATAAGATCCAGAAAGCCATCGCCGCCAAAAATTACGACGGCCAATATGACGGAATCCCCGTGCTGAAGTACGACGCGGTGCTGCACGGCGAAGTGCAGAAGCCCGGCCTCGGACCCCTGCACACCGAGTTCGACGGAAAAGGCAACGCCTATACTTCCTTCTTCGTTTCTTCCGAGATCGTGAAGTGGGACATCAAGACGCTGAAGGTGCTGGACCGCGTGCCGACCTACTATTCGATCGGTCACCTGTCCATCCCCGGTGGCCCCACTGCCAAACCGCACGGCAAATACGTGATCGCCTACAACAAGATCACCAAGGACCGCTACCTGCCCACCGGCCCCGAGCTGACACAGAGCGCCCAGCTGTACGACATCAGCGGCGAGAAAATGAAGCTCCTGCTCGACTTCCCCACAGTGGGCGAGCCGCACTACGCAGAAGCCATCCCGGCCGACCTGATCCGCAAGAACCAGCAGAAGATCTATAAGATCGAAGAGAACCAGCACCCCTTTGCCGCCAAAGGTGAAAACCAGGCCAAAGTGGAACGCAAAGGCAACCAGGTGCACGTGTACATGACCGCGATCCGCTCGCACTTCACTCCGGACAATATCGAAGGCGTGAAACTGGGCGACGAAGTATACTTCCACGTGACCAACCAGGAACAGGATTGGGACGTACCGCACGGCTTT
>DATAGL010000203.1:0-2445 GCA_036263755.1 Chitinophagaceae bacterium
AAACAAATCCGCTGCAATGCCATCCGCCATCAGCATGCCTTCATCGGTAAGCACTACCGTATTGCCCGTGCGTTCGAGGCGGCCGGTGGAAAGCCAGCGGCTGATGGGTTTTTCCAGGGCGGCTGCCTGCTTCATTCCCCAGCGTTCGGCCACCGTGTCGAGGTTCAGGCCTTCTTTTGTGCGCAGCGAGATCATGATGCATTCGTTGAGCGCCTGTTCGGGCGTGAGCACTTCCGTTTCGGCAGCCGGCAGGCCTTTGCTGACCGATTCGATGTACCGGGCGTTGTGGGCAATGTTCCAGCTGCGCTCCCGCCCGTTGAAGGAGTGGGCCGAAGGGCCGATACCCAGGTAGGGCACCCCCCGCCAGTAAGAAGAGTTGTGCCGGCTGCGCATCCCGGGCCGGGCGAAATTCGATACCTCGTAATGTTCATACCCGGCCGCGCGCAGCCACTGCATGAGGAGGAGGAACTGCTGGGCCTGGGCGTCGCCGTCGGTGTCTGCTGCTTTCTGCAGCCGGATCATTTTATGGAGCGGCGTTTTTTCTTCCACGGTCAGGGCATAGCAGGAGAGGTGGGGAATCTGCAGGTCGATCGCCTGCCGCACGTTGGCTTCCCAGCGGGCATCGGTCAGTCCGGGCGAGCCGTAGATAAGGTCGATGGACAGGTTGGTGAGCCCGGACTCCTGGCAGTGGCGGATGCAGTCCTGCGCCTGGGCGGCGGAATGGGCCCGGTTCATCCAGCGGAGGTCCTCTTCAAAAAAGGACTGTACCCCGATGGAGAGGCGGTTGATGCCCGCCTCCATCCAGCCCCGGATCTTTTCGGGCGTAATGTCATCCGGGTTGGCTTCCCAGGTGATCTCGGCCCCGGCCTGCACGGGATAATGCCGGCGCACCGCGTCCAGCAGCCGCCGGCATTCGTCAAGCGACAGCAGGCTGGGCGTACCGCCGCCGAAATACACTGTCTCCACGGGAGCTCCTTCCAGGTACGGACGGCGCAGCAGGAGTTCCTGTTCCAGTGCCTCCACGAGCCCCGCTTTGTGGCGGAGCGAGGTGGTGAAATGGAAATTGCAGTAGGTACAGGCCTGCCGGCAAAAGGGGATATGCAAATAAATTCCTGCCAATGGCGTTATATTGTCGGTCCACTATCTTTTTTAAACCGAATGGCGAAGTTAACGCACCTGCTCCTGCTTATTTTCCTTTTAACATCCGTTTGCCGGGAGGCGCGGGCCCAGGAATCCTACGCAGTGCGCTACCGGGGGGTGGATGCCGATTCGGTACGGCTGCAGCAGGGCCTTACGCTGACCACGGCCTTTCCCTCCCGGGAAGGGGCGGCCGGCTATATCAGCGGGCTGCCGGCACTGCTGCGCGGCAAAGGCTACCTTACCGCCTCGGTGGACTCGGTTACCTACGATTCGCTGGAAGCCCGTGTGGTTCTGTTCCTGGGCGAGCAGTACAAATGGGCGCGGCTGCGTACCGATACCGCGGATGCGGTGCTGCTGGAGACCGTTCGCCTGCCCCGGGGCGTTCAGAACGGAGGGCTGGTCGATTTTGAAGGTATACAGCGCTGGCAAAGAGGCGTGCTGGACTGGCTTGAGGAAAACGGTCATCCCTTTGCCCGGATACAGCTCGACAGCGTGCAGCTGGAAGGGGAGGGACAGGTCAGTGCGCGCCTGCACATCGACCGCGGTCCCAGCTACCGGATCGACAGCATCCGGGTGTATGGTGACGTTAAAGTGGATGCCGCCTTTCTACAGCGCTACCTTGACCTGCCGGCCGGCAGTCCCTATAACAAGCGGAAACTGGCCGACGTCGGCCGGAAGATCGCCCAGCTTTCCTATGTACAGGAAGAGCAGCCGTCCAACCTCAGCCTGCTCAATACGGGTTCGGTGCTCAACCTGCACCTGAAGCCGCGCAAAAGCAACCAGGTCAATGCGCTGGTAGGCTTTCTGCCGGTGGCCAATCCGGCGCCCGGCGCCAAAAGCTTCCGCATTTCCGGGGAGGCCAACATCCTGCTGCGCAATGCACTGGGCGGCGGCGAAAGCCTGGGCCTCAACTGGCAGCAGCTCCAGGAACAGTCGCCCCGGCTCAACATCCTGTTCGACCAGCCCTTCCTGTTCCGGAGCCCGGTAGGCTTGAATTTCCAGTTCGACATGTACCGCCGCGACAGCACCTTTCTCAACATCAATATGCGCCTCGGCGGCAGTTACCTGCTCAGCGGCCGGGCCTCGGCTTCCCTGTTCCTGCTCCGGCGGCAGTCGGTGCTCAACCATGTGGACACCGTGCAGGTGCGCTTTACCCGGCGCCTGCCGCAGGACGCCGATGTGGCCTCGGTCAACCTGGGCGCAGGCTTCGATTATAACAGTACGGACTACCGCTTCAACCCCCGCCGGGGCAATGAGCTGGTGCTGAGCATTGCGGGTGGGAAAAAGAACATCCGGAAAAACAAC
>DATAGL010000204.1:0-18176 GCA_036263755.1 Chitinophagaceae bacterium
ACCTGTGGATCTTCGGCGATAACCTGGAAAACGTGATGGGCCATAAGCGCTACCTTCTTTTTTACCTGCTCACCGGGGTAATCGCCTCCCTTTGCCATGTATTCAGTACGGCCTTTTTCGGGTTCAATGCGTTCATTCCGAGCCTGGGCGCGTCGGGGGCCATTTCCGGGGTGCTGGGCGGTTACCTCCTCTTGTTCCCGCGCCGCCGGGTCCATGTCTGGATGCTTTTCACGATCATATCCGTACCTGCGGTACTGGCCCTGGGGCTTTGGATCGCTTTCCAGGTGGTCAACGGAATGGGAACGCTGGGCGGGCAGGAAGAAGGCGGCGTGGCCTATGCCGCCCATATCGGAGGATTTATTGCAGGCTTTATCCTGGTGAAGCTGTTTGCCCGGCGCCCGCGCGTGCTAGAGGCGAAAAGAGAAGCGACCTGGTAAGCATTGGAAATCGAACCGGGTGGCCGAAAAGAACTCGCCGTCAATATGCGCCGGGATGGGTTCAGCGGATTCAATGAGTACGTTCCCGAATTGCCCGTATTGCACAAAAGGCAGGTGCGGGTGCTCCCCTTTTTCGATAACCGGCAGGTAGCGGATGCGCTTCAGGGGGGCAATGCGCCCGACAATATTCAGGTCGAGCAGGCCATCGGTCACCGAAGCCTTCGGCGCCACCATAAACCCGCCACCGTAACGGGAACTGTTGGCCACAGAAATCATCAGGATGTCTTCCCGGGTCTCGCGTCCCTCGCGCACAATGCGGCAGGAGGGCTCGCGGTAGCCTACAATGTTTTTGAGTATGGAAATATTATAAGAGGCTTTACCGGCAATCTTTTTTTTGCCCAGGAGGTCTTCCACAATGGCCCCGTCGAAACCGATCCCCACCCCGTTCAGGAACAGCCGGCCGTTGCACGAACCGGCATCCACCGGCTGAGGCGCTGCGGCCAGCACCTGGTTTACCTGCTCTTCCAGCGAAACATCCCCGTACAGCATCCAGTGGAAATCATTGCCGGAACCCCCGGGAAAAACCGAAAGGGGCAGCCCCGTATCGGAGTGGTGATTGATGAAATAGTTGACGGTCCCGTCTCCGCCCAGGATCCAGATATCCGTAAACTCCGTCCAGACCTCGGGCCAGTAGGTCGTGAATCCGGCACAGGCAATCCCCTTCCGCTTCAGCATAGGAATCAGGGTATCGGCCAGGGCAACGGACTTGCGTCCTTCTTCTGTAGGATTACACAGCAGGGCTATCTTCATGGTGCGCGCAAAGCCCCAAGATAAGGTAAAGACATTAATGCTGCATAGGACCCTGCCGTTTCCGCTTTCCGGACCGGAGCGGGCCAAAAGCAAGGTAGAGGATCACCAGAAATACGATCAGTCCCAACACGTTGCTGAATACGCTGTCACCGAAAAGGCGGGTAAACAGGGTTCGGCAGCCTTCCTCCGAACAGTAGCGGTTGAGGAACAGGAGTAGGAGCACGAATGCGATAGAAGAACGCAGGAGATGTTCCTTATTCCGGGTCATGGTGATACAAGTTGATTGAATAAAGTTACTGGCCGGCAACGGATGAAGCCTGCTTTTGTTCAGGGGAAAATACCCGTTGCGGGTGGCTTTTTTTCTCCTTGTGTATCTTATAAACAGGGCTCCCGGAATGATCCGGAAGCCCTGTTTTTTTTTACCGGTTGCAACCGGAACAGCAGGCCCATGGTCGCAACCCTTGACTATTTCTTATAACCTATTTCTTTGGCTGCCCGCTAGCGCACTACCTGAATGACACCAGCCCCATGATAGGAATGCAGTGCTCCATTATACAGCGCATCGGCACTGACCGGCCCCTGCCGGAAGGTACCGGGACTTACGGCCCGCACGGCATAATAATACGTCTGCTTCCCTTCGGTGGCATCTACAAAGAAATGGAAGCGGTCGTCGCGCACATCCAGGGCCACGGGCGTACCCGCATTCTTAATCCAGTCCATCCCGGGGATTTCCTTTGTCCGGGGGTTTTCAATTTCAAAGCCCGCCGGCAGCAGGTCGGTGATCACTACGTTCTCAATGGCGCTGCTGAAGGTTTTTTCCAGCGTAACGCGTACGATCACCAGGTCGTTCTGCCGGAAGACGTTTCCGGACAGTTCCCGGCCGTTGCGGTCGAAATAGGCCCGCCGCACTTTGAGGTACTGGTCCTCTTCGCGGTAGGCGCCGGTGCGGCTGATGCCTTCGGCCAGCCAGGAATAATACACCCGTCCCGAACCTTTGGTACTGATCTCCGCCGATCCGCCGGCCAGCAGCTCCCGCCCCCCTTTCCAGGGTGCGCCCTCCATGCGGCCGATGACTTTACCGCCGCTCCGGATTTCAGCCGTGGCCGTGGCGCGGGCTTCGGCCCGGGCCATCTTGCCCAGGGCCAGGAAGGAAAAAGCGCGTTCCTGCGTATTCAGGTACCGGTCGCTCTTCAGCCGGTCGCGCACGAGGCGGGCCAGCTGGGGCACCTGCGGGTGACCGGGGTCGGCATCCAGCAGCACATCCAGGGCAATGGCCGCATCGCGCACCGGGCTGTAGAACGAGCCGCCGGTTTGCTGTACCGATTCCTCGCCGCTGAAAGCGGAAGGCAGCAGGCTTCCGAAGGAGCGCTTGTCGCCGGCCACGGCATAGGAAGCCGCCAGGAGGTAACGTCCGTCAAGGGCCAGCAGCTGCGGGTTGCCCTTGTAATAATTCATGGCCGATACAGAACTCCGGCCGGCCAGCGACAGCACAAAAAGACTGTAGGGCACTTCCTTGGGCGCAATCTTTTTCTGCTGGTCGCGGTTGTAATGATACGTAATGGTTTCGCGGTGCTTCATCCGGTTGGCCAGGTACGAAAGCATGGTTTCCAGCAGGCTGTTCTCCACGTCAAACCCGGCTTTGCGGGCTTCCAGCAGGAAGTGCGCGGCATAGGCGGTGGTCCACCAGTCTTCCTGTCCTTCGCCGTCCCAGAGGGTAACCGCCCCGTTGTACAGCTGCCGCATCTTGATCCTCCGGATCGCTTCCAGTACATGACCGGCAGCGTTGAGGCGGCGGGAAGGCCCTTTTTCCTGCAACAGGTCGGAGAAGTCGGCATAATAAAGCTGGGGGAAAGCCGCCGATATCGTTTGCTCCGTACAGCCATAGGGGTATTGCACCAGGTAGCGCAGGTGGTCGGCCAGTTCTGCCACGGGCGAGCGGCTGACCACGAGTTCCAGTCCGGTGGAGCCGGGAAGGAAATCGGCCGTCGGAAAAGCAATACGGCCCGTCTGACCTGCTACTACCGAACCGCTTCCCGATAGCTGCTGGAGGGTGGACGGGGGGCGGACCGATATTTCATTTTCTTCCATAAACGCCTCACCCAGAGCCTGGACCTTCACCCGGATCTTCGCCACGCCGATCTGCGGGGCCGCCACCACCTGGAAGAGCGCCTGTCCCTCGCTGTTAGGGGCCACACTGACCGCCTGGCGGGATGCACCCACTACCTGCACCGGCCCGGAAAGCTCGAGGGCGGCCGTACCGGAAGCAGGACGGGCCGTCGTATTGCTGACGGATACGGGAACCAGAACGGTATCGCCCGGGCTGAGGAAACGGGGCAGTGCGGTACTCAGCACCAGCGGATCGGCCACGGTGGTCGTGGACTCGGCCGAGCCGAAACGACTGTCGCGGAAGGCCACGGCCATGAGGCGGATCTGCCCGGTGAAAGGAGGCAGGTCGAATTCAAACTCCGCCACGCCGCTGCCGTCGGCTTTACGCAAACCGCTCCAGTACGACATCAGTTTGAAGCGACGGGCCGGCATCGGGTTCACCCGTTTATCCATATCCAGGTTGCCGTCGCCGCCGGTGGAGCTGCGTACGCGCAGTTCGGGAAAGAGCAGCGGGTACAGGTCAAAGGCTGCCACACCAAGTGCCTGCTTCTGGTAATAATGCGCATAAGGATCGGGCGTTTCAAAACCGCTGACCTGCAGTACGCCGTTGTCCACGGCAGCCAGGGTCACGTAAGCACCGGGCACCGCTTTTACGCGCACCTTCTGACGGGTCCTCGACCGCACGGAAGCTGCTGCCGTGATCTGCACCGGGATCTTCCGATCCGTTTCCTCAACGGGTATATTCCGGAACCCGTGGGCTACCGTAAGGGGTATCCCCGAAAGCTCATGCGGCTTGATGAGGGTGGCCGTCACATAAACGTTGGGCACGTGTGCCGCTTCCAGGGGAAGCTCCAGTGAAGCCGTGCGGTCGGCCACCTCGAGGTACCGGTGCAGCAGCACTCCGTCGCGCTCCAGCGTTACCAGCAGCCGGCCGCTGAAGGGCGTCTTGAACAGCAGCCGGGCGGTCTGGCCGGCCTGGTACTTGTCCTTATCCAGCTCAATATCCACCTGGCCTTCGGTATCTACTTCAAAGGAGCTGTTGCCGCCGCCCCAGGAACCATAACTGTAGAAGCGCTTGCTTACGTATGCATTGGCGCCGGGCCGGCAGATGCGCAGCTCGTAGTCGCCCGGCGACCGCGGAACGAACGAATACACGGTGCCTTTGCCCACCATCATATCCCGCTCCTGGATCAGCTTTACCTCCTGCTGGGACTCGTAGCGGAAATAGGAGCCGCTCTTCACCAGCACTGTCCGGTACTCATGCTTGATCAGTTTGATGTGCGCCCCGGCACTTACGGCCGCCCCCTCACGGTTCACCGATACCAGCGAAAAGCCGACCGGCTGGTTCAGGGCGTAGTAGTGGTAACCGTCATCGCGGATCCCGTGGAATACATCCTGTGTGAAGATATCAGCCTTCGTGTGCCGGCTGACCGGCCGGCCGGTTTCATCGAAAACAGTCGAGTAGAACGAAGCCTGCAGCAGCCCGCTGTTGGCATACAGGGCCGGTACTTCATACGGGATCACGGCGTTGCCCGCCGCATCGGTGGTGCCTTCCTTTTGCTGCTTGTCGAAAAAGCTCTGCTGGTTGGCCAGGGTAAAATCGTAATCGGGGAAAGCTTTGGCGCGGAAGGCTTTCTGCGCCACCTGGATCTCTGCCTCCCAGTTGCGCCCGGCAGCAGGCGGACCAAAAAAATTGACGGCATTCAGGGAAAGATTGGCCTGCGTGCCCGGCTGCAAGAAAGACTTGTCCAGCCTTGCGGTGAGCTTGATGCGGTCGGGTACAAATTCCTCGATCATAAAGCTGCGCGCCGCCAGCAGCACGTCGTTGGAGCTGTACAGCTCCAGCAGGTAGGCACCGGTAATGGCGGAGGCAGCAATGTCCACCGAGCCGTCGGCCGCCCCCTGCTCGTTCAGGCTTTTGCGGAACGACTTCAGCTCTTTACCGTTCGGTTGCAGGAATTTCATTTTTACGGGCAGCGGGCCGGGGCTTTTCCATTGCCGGTCGCGCAGGATCACCGAGAAGTTCACGCGCTCGCCGGGGCGGTAGATATCGCGCTCGGCATTGATGAACGCATCGAGGCCGGTGGGATTGCCCCGCTTGCCGCCCACATCGAAGCGCGAGGTATTCACCTGCGTGTTCCCGAAGGGCAGGTAATTGAAATCGCGGTCCGTCCGGGCGATCACCATCGCCGGCCGGAAACCGGCAAATTCCTTCTGGGGTACCGTTACAACCGCCACGCCTTCGCCATCAGTGGCACCGGTTCCCAGCAGCTGGTTGTTGGCGCCATATACGGCAATGTTCACGCCTTCGAGGCTGCGCGCGGTTTTGATGGAGTTGGCAAACACATGGATCTTATCGGCGCCCTTTTTCGCGATCAGTCCGATGTCGGAAAGGGAAATAAAGCGGCTGTCCGAAACCCAGTAATCGGTAGCCGACCGTATCTGCACATGGTAGATGCCCCGGGCCTCGGGCAGCCGGTCCTCGAACTGGGAAATATTCAGGATCCGCCCGGTGCCCGACTTCGGCAGCGAGCGGGTTTCGATCTCTTTGGAATAGACCACGTCGCCGAGCTGCGCGCTGTAGTCCTCACCTCCTTCATCGGAAGCGTATTCCGCCTCGCCGTCATTCGTGCGGGGGTAATAGCCCTGGCTTTGGGCCTGGAGCAGGTTGTTCTCGTAGATGCGGGAGATCACCAGCTTTACTTTCGGAACGTTGGTGATGCGCACTTCCACGTTGCCGCTTCCCTGCCGCGAAAGGTACACGGCTTTGGAATTCCGGAAACGGATATCGGCTTCCAGTTCGCCGAAGGCCACCTGGCCGTTGTATTCTTCCTTCAGTACTCCGCCGATGGCACCGCGGAGCCCGGGGGTGATGACCAGGGCATAGGCATTTTCGGAATTGAAGGCCGCGCTGCGCAGGGTAACGCCGGTTTCGGTAGGCTGCACGCTGAAGGCCACAGCCGGCTCGAAGCGGATGTGCTGCGCAATGCCCTCGCCCGCCAGCTGCTGGCTCGTTCGGATGTGCACCAGCCCTTCGGTACCGTCGTGCTCCGACTCCAGCCCGTCGATCTGCAGCACGTAAGGGGAAGGAATGGACACCGAAGAGCGCAGGGCTTCTTCCACGGCCTTGCGCCCGCCTTCCGGCACCAGTCCTTTTTCGAGGGTGATCTTTGCTTCGTAGTCGCGGTCCCCGCCGTTAAAGCCGGTCAGCCGCACCAGCACTTCACGGGAAGGCGCCAGGGTTTGCAGGGCCGCCGGAAGGGTTTTTCCATCCACTTCCACCTGGAGCTTTTCTTTCAGGGCATCGGGATGCACGGGGTAGTTGAAGAGGAGCCCGATCTGGGGCTCGGCGGGCCGCCCGCCCGTGGTCACGGGCACCCAGCTCACGCGCGTATCTTCGAGTTTCAGCGGGGCCGTGTGGAATTTCGTTTCCCCTTCCTTCAGGTCGTCGTATTCGGAAAAACGCAGTACCGCGTCTTCCACGGTTGCCGTGTATTCGGTGGCCGGCAACAGGGGTGCGGACGGGGAGAACACCAGCTCGTCGGGACTTTCCCACCGGAAGCGCCCGCGGATGGCCGGCTTGAAGGTTACATATTCCGTCGAGTCCCAGGTATGGAGCAGGGAATCGGCCATCAGCGGCTTATTGAAGCGGAACACGAGGTTTCCGAGCTGGGGCACTTCGTCACGGGCCGTGGTGGTATCCACCGTTACGTAATTGCGGTTGCAGGCGGACAAAAGCAGGACGATCCACAGGAGGCCGGCCGGCAGGGTATGAATACGCATATAGGGGCAGTTAGCGGGAGAAAAGATAGGAAGAAAAAAGAAGGTGTTAAATTAACGGGGCCGCTTCCCGTTTCGGGGAAGAAGAGCCAATTTAGCGCTGGCCGAATCAGGGAGGCAGACTCGATGGGTCCATATATGTGGAAAAAAATCCGACAGAAAAGTACACTGCAGGCGGTAAAACGCCTTGTTAAAAGATCCGTAATCTTTTTCGGTTGCGCCTTCGGGTTATTCCTGCTCGGGAATCTTCTTTTCCCCCTCCCCGACCGGGTCGACTATTCCACCATCATTACCGACAGCCGCGGCGAGGTGATCCACGCCTTCCTGACGCCCGATGACAAATGGCGCCTGAAAACGGACCTGCAGGAAATCTCACCCCTGCTGCGCGCCACCATCATTGCCAAGGAAGACCGCCATTTTTACCGGCACCCCGGCATCAACCCGCTGGCGGCGGTCCGCGCCCTCTGGAACAACCTGCTGACGGGCAGGCGCACTTCCGGTGCATCGACCATTACGATGCAGGTAGCACGGGCGCTGGAACCCCGTCCGCGTACGCTCTGGGCCAAGGCGGCCGAAACGTTCCGGGCCTTCCAGCTCGAGTGGCGCTACAGTAAAGAAGAAATCCTGCAGCTCTACCTCAACCTGGTGCCTTACGGCGGCAACATCGAAGGGGTAAAAAGCGCCTCCCTCCTCTATTTCGGAAAAAGCCCCGACCACCTTTCCCTGGCGCAGATCACGGCGCTCTGCATCATCCCGAACCGTCCCTCCACCCTAGTCATCGGCCGTCATAACGACCGGATCGTGCAGGAGCGCAACCGGTGGCTGCACCGGTTCGCCGCCGAAAATGTATTTACCCGGAAAGAAATAGAAGATGCCCTGGCCGAACCGCTGGAGGCCCGGCGTGGCGTCATGCCCCGCTACATCCCGCACCTCGCCCGCAAACTGAAAAGGGACAGCCGCAACGGCGAACCGGTACGCACGTTTATCCGGATGAACACCCAGCTGAAGGTGGAAAAGCTGGTGGCCGATGCCGTCCGCAGCCTCAAGCTGCAGGGTATCCGCAATGCTTCGGTGGTCATCCTGGATAATGCCACGCAGGCCGTGATCACGTATGTGGGATCGGGCGATTTTTACGATACTTCCGACGGCGGGCAGGTGAACGGAGCGGCCGCGATCCGCCAGCCGGGCAGCACCCTGAAGCCGCTGCTCTACGGGCTTTCCATTGATGAAGGACTCGTTACACCCGCCACGGTGCTGCACGACGTACCGGTGGCCTACAGCGGCTATGCACCGGAAAATTATGACCGCAGCTTCCAGGGGCCCGTGACCGTAGAATATGCGCTTGATCATTCCCTCAACGTACCGGCCGTCCGGTGCCTGCAGCAACTGGGCAAGGACCGGCTGATCAACCGGCTGGAGGAAGCCGGTTTCCGGCAGATACGCCGCGACCGCGGCAAGCTCGGGCTCTCCCTGATCCTGGGGGGCTGCGGCAGCACGCTGGAAGAACTGACCGGGCTCTTTGCCGCCTTTGCCCACGAAGGGCAATACCGGCCGCTCCGGTTTACGGACGGTACCGCGTTGCCAGCGCCGAAGCGGATCCTCAGCGCACCGGCCGCTTTTATGATTCATGAGATGCTGTCGAAAGTGAACCGGCCCGACTTCCCGCTGAACTGGGGGGCCACGGAGCGGATGCCGAAGATTGCCTGGAAAACCGGCACTTCCTATGGCCGGCGCGATGCCTGGAGCATTGGCTATAACAGGCGCTATACCGTGGGGGTCTGGGCGGGGAACTTTCTCGGGCAGGGCGCACCGGAACTCAGCGGCGCCAATACGGCCACCCCGCTCCTGTTCAAGATCTTCAATACCATCGATTACGACAGCGAAGGCGACTGGTTCACTCCGCCCGAAGGTATCGGGCAGCGGCAGGTATGCCCCGAAACCGGCCGGGTGCCCGGCCTCCTGTGTACCGGCAGGGTGCTGGATTATTTCCTTCCCCTGTATTCGTCCACGCAGCCCTGCGCCCACCTGGAAGAAATCCGCGTGGCGCCGGATGAGCGCCTGTCCTATTGCAGCCAGTGCGCCCCCGAAACCGGGTACAAACGGAAAGCCTTCCGGGTACTGCCGCCCGACCTGCAGGCTTTTTATACGGCCAGCGGCACGGCCCTGGAAGCCGTGCCGCCGCACAATCCCGCCTGCGAAAAAATCTTCAAGGGCGAAGGACCCAAAATCACCGCACCCCGGGACGGGAGCGAATATTACCTGTCAGCCCGCAACCCGGAACCCCTGCAGCTGGCTGCGGCCGTGTCGGGGGATGTCGGCCGACTGCACTGGTATATCAACGACCGGTATTACAAATCCGCCGCGGCCGGTGAAAAGCTCTTCTTCCTGCCGGAGGAAGGGCCGGTGAAGATTTCCTGCACCGACGACAAGGGCCGGAACCGCGATATCCGGATCCAGGTCCGGCGGGTTTCCCTTTAGCCTGCCTTGCGCACGCTGCCCGAGCCGGCCTTGCTGTGCGATACCGAGGCATTGCCTTTATATTGTACGTCGCCCGAGCCGGCGGTGCTTACGTTCAGTACTTTGGAAGCAAACACTTCCACGTTGCCGCTGCCGGCAATGTCTATGTCCGCCTCTTCGCTCATCAGGTCAAAAGCGTGGATCTCGCCGCTGCCGGCGATCTCGGTGCTGAAGCGGCGGGTGGTCCCCCGCAGGTTCACATTCCCGCTGCCGGCTACCTCCACGTTCACTTCCGGAGCATCCAGATCGAGGTTGGCGTTCCCGCTGCCGGCCAGGTTCACCTCAATACCGTTGGGGTGGGTGATTTTGGTTTCGCCTTTCAGGTTCCCGCTGCCGGCGATGGAAAAATAATGCAGCGCAGGGGCGGTTACATGTACTTTGAGCCCGGCCTGGGGGTTCAGGTTGTACCCTTCGCGGGGGCCCACTTCCAGCGTGCTGCCGTCTTTACGTACTTCAATAAATTCCAGCAGGTTCTCATCGCCTTCGAGCCGAACGGAATAGGCAGCGCCCTGGGTGACATATACATCAAAATGACCGGCTACTTCCACGCCTTCAAAATCGGTGATGGTGCGCTCCTGGGTGGCGGATTTGCCGTTGCCGGTGATCCGTTCGCCACGAACGAAGCGGCAGGAAGAAAAAAGGAGCAGTCCGCAGAAAAGGACAATCAGTATTCTCATGACAGCTGTTTTTGGATAAGACTACAGAAAAAGGTTACCGGTTACAAATCTGGTAAACTTTCGCCAGACCTCCCTGGGAAGTTCTCCACGCTTCCTCCCCGCCGGAACCTGTTTTCGGGCTATTTAGTACCTTCGCCCCCTCATGACCCAAAAAATCATCATCCTCGATTTCGGCTCCCAGTACACCCAGCTCATTGCCCGTGCCGTACGGGAAGCCAACGTGTACTGCGAGATCATTCCCTTTTCGAAGTCCTATACATTCGACGATACCGTGAAAGGCGTGATCCTTTCCGGCTCGCCTTTTTCCGTCAACGACCCCAATGCGCCCGAAGTGGACATCCGGTCCCTGGCCAGCACGCACCCCGTGCTGGGCATCTGCTACGGCGCCCAGCTCACGGCCAAGCAGTTCGGCGGTGCCGTGGAGCGCAGCAACAAGCGCGAGTTCGGCAGGGCCGTGCTGCAGGTGGGCGATGCCGCTTCTCCCTTGTTGCAGAACATCAGCACCACTTCCCAGGTATGGATGAGCCATGGCGACACCATCATGCAGCTGCCGGAAAATTTCCAGCTGCTCGCCACCACCGAAAGCATTCCCGTGGCCGCCTTCAAAAGCGAGCGGGAAGGACTGAAGCCCCTGTACGGCATCCAGTTCCACCCGGAAGTGTATCATTCCATTGAAGGAAAAAAAGTACTGCACAACTTCCTGGTCAATATCTGCGGCTGCAGCCAGGACTGGACGCCCGCACATTTTGTGACCGAAACCGTGGAGGCCCTCCGCAAGCAGATCGGCGACCGCAAAGTGATCATGGCCCTCAGCGGAGGGGTGGATTCCACCGTGGCGGCCACCCTCATTCACCGCGCCATCGGCACCAACCTGTACGGCATTTTCGTCGACAACGGGGTGCTGCGCAAAGACGAGTTCGAAACGGTGCTGGCCACCTACAATGAACTGGGCCTGAACGTAAAAGGCGTGGATGCAAAGGAACAGTTTTACAGCGCCCTGGCCGGCAAAACCGATCCGGAAGAAAAAAGAAAAGCGATCGGCCGGCTGTTCATTGAGGTATTCCAGCAGCATGCCGAAGACATCCAGGACGTTTCGCTGCTGGGCCAGGGAACCATTTACCCCGACGTGATCGAAAGCGTTTCCGTGCACGGCCCCTCGGTTACGATCAAATCGCACCATAACGTGGGCGGCCTTCCCGAAAAAATGCACCTGCAGCTCATCGAACCCCTGCGCTACCTGTTCAAGGATGAAGTGCGCAAGGTGGGCCGGGAGCTCGGCATCCCCGACGACCTCCTGAACCGCCACCCCTTCCCCGGTCCGGGACTGGCCATCCGCATTCTGGGCGAAGTGACCGCAGAAAAGGTACAATTGTTGCAGCAGGCGGACGACATTTATGTTAAAGCCCTGAAGAAGCATAATTTATATGCAACTGTCTGGCAGGCCGGCTCCATCTTGCTACCGGTACGCAGCGTGGGCGTGATGGGCGATGAGCGGACCTACGAGTTCACCGTGGCCCTGCGCGCCGTAACCAGCATGGATGGCATGACGGCCGACTGGGCGCACCTGCCGTATGATTTCCTGGCGCACGTTTCCAATGAGATCATCAACTCCGTGCGGGGAATCAACCGGGTGGTGTACGACATCAGCAGCAAGCCGCCGGCGACGATCGAATGGGAATAGATAAAACACAGCAGCCTTTATGAAAAAACAGCTTTCCGGATTGCTTCTTCTTTTCTTCTGGGCCGGTACCCTCCTCGCCCAGAGCAGTGCTTCAGGCCGGCATAAAATTGCTCTCTTCGCCCCGCTGTACCTGGATTCTGTTTTTGACGGAAGCGCTTACCGCTACGGCAATTCCTTCCCGAAATTCCTGTATCCCGGCCTGGAGTTCTACCAGGGCGCCCAGCGGGCGCTCGACTCGCTGGCAAAGGCCGGTGCCCCGCTGGAAGTATATATTTATGATTCGCGCTCGAAACGCGCACCCATGGAGCAGCGGCTGAACAGCGCCGAACTGCGCGATGTGGAAATGCTGATCGGCCATGCCAATGCCGCCGAAGTGCGCACGCTGGCCGATGCCGCCCTCAGCCGCCGGATACCGTTCATCTCGGCCACCCTGCCCAACGACGCCGGCGTAACGAACAATCCCTACCTGGTGGTGCTCAACTCCACGCTGCGCACGCACTGCGAGGGCCTGTACCGGTACCTGCAGAAATACCACCCGCTCGACAGGATCGTGCTGTTCCGCAAGAACGGCGTTCAGGAAGGGCTGATCCGCGACTATTTCGCCGAACTGGCCCGCACCAGCAACGGCTCCCCCCTGAAAATTGACGTGGTGGATATCGGCAGCTCCTTTGCCGCCGGCCAGCTGACCGCCCGCCTCGACTCCACCAAAAAGAACGTCTGCATTGCCGGCAGCCTCGACGAGTCGTTCGGCATATCCCTGGCCTCCGCACTTGCTTCCGTAAACGATACCTACAACCTGACCATCGTGGGCATGCCTACCTGGGACGGCATCCGCGAGTTTTCCAAACCGGAGTATAAAGGCCTGGACATCCTCTACAGCACCCCGTTTTATTACAACCGCGTCAACAGCCTGCAGGCTTCACTGGCCGCGGAGTTTGAGGACGATATCAACAGCCGCCCCACCGACATGTATTTCCGGGGCTATGAAACGGTGCTGCGCTTCGCCCTGCTGCTGCTGGAAACCAAAAAAGACGTGGCATCCAACCTGACGAAAAAGGGCAATACGGTTTTCACGTTCTTCGACATCCAGCCCGTGTTCCTGAACAAGCAAAACATGACGCTGGATTACTTCGAGAACAAGAAACTCACTTTCATCAAAATTATTAACGGCGTTAAAACGCCGGTGGACCGATAGCCCGTTTTAAGGGCTCAGGTGAACGACAGTACACCTTCCGGAAAAGCCATCCTGCGCAGGATGGCTTTTCCGTTTTTAAAAGGTGCGGGCGTGGCGCCTTTTTTGCGTATTTCCCCGGAAGGCGAACGATCGGCCTTCGCGTTTGTAAAACCGGGTGTCCCGGCAAAGGAAAAATGCAACGGTGTTCGTTCCCCGGAAGGAACCATCGCTGCCGATCTCCTGGCCGGATAAAGGACATCTTCAAAATCGCTGCGCTTGATTGAATTCACCGATAAAGGACTTTACTGCCGGCCCGGCAATTTTTACATCGACCCCTGGCGGGCGGTGGAAAAGGCCGTTATTACGCACGCGCACTCCGACCACGCACGCTGGGGCAGCCGGGCCTACCTCTGTCACCGCCTGACCCGTCCCCTGCTGCAGGCCCGCCTGGGGCCCAATGAATACCAAAGTGTGGAATGGGGTGAGGTACTTCACCTGAACGGCGTGCGGGTCAGCCTGCACCCCGCCGGCCATATCATCGGCTCTTCACAGATCCGGATGGAGTACAAAGGGGAAGTGTGGGTGGTGAGCGGCGACTACAAAGTGGAGGATGACGGGCTGAGCGGGGTCTTTGAGCCCGTGCGCTGCCATACCTTCATCACCGAGTCCACGTTCGGACTGCCCATTTACGACTGGAAACCCCAGCCGAAGATTTTTGAAACCATCCAGGACTGGATCCGGAAAAACGCTGCGGAGCAAAAGACTTCCGTGCTGATTGCCTACAGCCTGGGCAAGGCCCAGCGGCTCCTGCCCTGCATTGCTGCCGTAACGGACCGCATCTTCGTGCATGGCGCCGTATACAACATGCACAAAGCCCTGACCGATGCCGGGGTGCGCCTGCCCGAAGTGGAACGGGTGACCCCCGAAACACCGCGCGAGCGGTTCCGCGGGGCAGTGGTCATTGCCCCTTCGGGCAATGAAAGCGGTACCTGGATCCGCAAGTTTGCACCTTACGAAGTGGGTATCTGCAGCGGGTGGATGCAGGTGCGCGGGGCCGTGCGCCGCAAGAACGCCGATGCCGGCTTTATCCTCAGCGATCATGCCGACTGGAAAGGGCTTTTGCAGGCCGTCAAAGCCACAGGTGCCGAGCGCGTGTTCGCCACCCATGGCTTCCAGGCCGCGTTTTCCCGCTACCTCCGTGAACAAGGCATCGATGCCGGCGAAGTGCGCACCGAATACGGCGGAGAGGAAGAGCAGGAGAATAACGAACAGACGAATAACGAATGAAGAAGGAAGAAGGAAGAAATGTTCAATACTCAATATTCAATAAGCAATGAACGAAGTCTGCGATGAACCACGATCGTCCATCGTAAATCGTCAATTGTCAATCCGGAAAGTACGGCCACTGACCCCTCATACACCGTACATCCAAAATCGTACATACCCATGCGTGCCTTCGCCAACCTCGTGATGCAACTCGGAACCAGCACCAAGACCAACGACAAGCTGGAAGCCCTGACCGAATACTTTGCCACGGCCGACAGCCGCGACAAGGTATGGGTGATTGCGCTGTTCAGCGGGCGCCGGCCGAAGCGCACGGTCAACAGCACGCAGCTCGCCTCCTGGTGCGTGGACGCGGCCGGACTTCCCTTCTGGCTGTTCGAGGAATCGTACCACACCGTGGGTGACCTGGCCGAGACGATTGCACTGCTGCTGCCGGAGAAAGCCGAAGACGGCCGCGAAGGCCGGCCCCTGTATGAATACGTGGAACAATTGTTGCGCATGGAAAAAGAAAGCGAAGCGGTCCGCCGGGAGTTCATTCTCTCTTCCTGGCAGGAGCTCAACCAGGCCGAACGCTTCGTCTTCAACAAGCTCATTACGGGTGCCTTCCGCATTGGCGTATCGCAAAAGCTGATGGTGAATGCGCTGGCCCGCACCGTAAAAACGGAGGCGTCCGTGATCGCCCACCGGATTTCCGGGAACTGGGATCCTTCGACCATTACGTTTGAAGAACTGCTCAGCGAAGCCGGCGCGCAGACCGATGCCTCCAAGCCCTACCCGTTTTTCCTCGCCTATGCCGTGGAGGATGATCCGTCGGTGCTGGGCGCTCCGGAAGACTGGCAGGCCGAATGGAAATGGGACGGCATCCGGGGGCAGATCATCCAGCGCGGCGGGGAACTGTTTGTGTGGAGCCGGGGCGAGGAACTGATGACCGAAAAATTCCCGGAGTACGGCGCGCTGCAGGCGGCACTGCCCGAAGGGCTGGCCCTCGACGGCGAGATCATTCCTTGTATCGACCAGAAGCCCCTGCCCTTTGCCCTGCTGCAAACCCGCATCGGGCGCAAGAACGTAACGAAAAAGCAGCTGCAGGAAGCCCCCATTGCCTTTTTTGCCTATGATGTGCTAGAATGGAATGGCGAAGATTTTCGCAGCCGCCCACTTACGGAACGCAGGGCCCTGCTGGAACGAATCGTGGCTGAAGCGGACCAGCCTACCCTCATCCTGTCGCCGGTGGTGGACTTCCGCACCTGGGAAGAACTGGCCGCCCTGCGGGAAACGTCCCGGGAGATCGGGGCGGAAGGCTTTATGCTCAAGCGCCGGTCGTCCACCTACCAGGTGGGCCGCAAGCGCGGCGACTGGTGGAAATGGAAGATCGACCCGCTGACCATCGATGCCGTGATGGTGTACGCACAGAAAGGCGCCGGGCGGCGCAGCAACCTGTATACCGATTATACCTTTGCGGTGCGCGACGGCGACAAGCTGGTGACCTTTACCAAGGCTTATTCCGGGCTCACGGACAAAGAATTCGCACAGGTGGATGCCTTTGTCAAACGGAATTCCATTGAAAAGTTCGGACCCGTGCGCACCGTAAAGCCCGAACTTGTGTTTGAAATTGCGTTTGAAGGCATTGCTGCGTCCAGCCGGCACAAATCGGGTGTGGCCCTGCGCTTCCCCCGCATCTCGCGGTGGCGGCAGGATAAAAAAGTGGACGAGATCAATACGCTCGAAGACCTCAAAAAAATGCTCGAAGTTTACGGAAACGGAAGTACCGCATGAAGCTGCAGGAAACACAAGGCTACCGCATCATCCGCCAATGGCTGGAAGGAAAAGGCTACCGGCCCTTCCCCTACCAGGAAGACACCTGGCAACTCATTATAGACGGCCGCAGCGGCCTGGTGAACGCGCCGACCGGCTCGGGCAAAACCTTTTCCGTATTCCTGGGTGCCCTCATTCAATTCATCAACGAGCATCCGGACAACTACACCGCGAAAGGAAGGAACGGCCTGCAGCTTGTGTGGGTCACGCCGCTGCGGGCCCTGGCCAAGGACATCGGCCGGGCGATGGAGGAAGTGCTCCGGGAACTCGGCATGCAATGGACGGTAGGCATCCGCAACGGCGACACCTCGCTGGCCGACCGGCAGAAGCAAAAACGGCAGATGCCCGAAGTGCTCATCATCACGCCCGAAAGCCTGCACCTGCTGCTCACCCAGAAAGGCTACCCCGAAATTTTCAAAACCCTTCGCCTCTTTGCCGTGGACGAATGGCATGAGCTCATGGGTTCCAAGCGGGGCGTACAGGTGGAACTGGCTATCAGCCGGCTCGTGGGCTTGCGGAAAGCGCTGCTGGATGAAGCTGCGAGCCAGCAAGCGGCAAGCTACAAGCTGCAAGGGGCAAGCAAAGGCCGGAAAAATATAAAGAGCAAGAAGAACAAGGACGAAACGCATACACCTGCAGAACGCGCCGGCTTGCAGCTTGCAGCTAGCCGCTTGCAGCTTTTCGGCATCAGCGCCACCATCGGCAACCTCAACCAGGCACGCGATGTACTGCTGGCACCGCTGCGCCTGCTGGGCCACCGCGAGGAAGGCACCATCATCCGGGCCCGCATTCACAAGAACATCGAAGTGGAATCCATCCTGCCCGACGAGATCGAAAAATATCCCTGGGCCGGCCACCTGGGACTGAAGCTGGCGCATAAGGTGCTGCCGATTCTCGAACAGAGCCGCACCACCCTCATCTTCATCAACACCCGCGGCATGAGTGAGCTGTGGTACCAGACCCTGCTGAACATCGCGCCTGAGCTGGCCGGGGCCATCGCCCTGCACCACGGCAGCATTGAAAGCGAATTGCGCAACTGGGTGGAAGACGCCCTGCATGAAGGAAAGCTGAAAGCTGTGGTCTGTACGGCTTCACTCGACCTGGGCGTGGATTTCCGGCCCGTAGAAACCGTCATACAGGTTGGCTCCCCGAAAGGCGTGGCCCGCTTCCTGCAGCGCGCCGGCCGCAGCGGGCACAGCCCGGACGCCACCAGCCGGATCTACTTTCTGCCGACCCACTCGCTGGAACTGGTGGAAGGTGCCGCCCTCAAATCGGCCCTGCAGCAAACCCTCATCGAAAGCCGGGAGCCGCTGCTGCTCTGCTATGATGTGCTCGTACAATACCTCTGCACCCTTGCAGTGGGTGAGGGCTTCCGCCCCGAAACGATCTGGCCGGAAGTGTGCGCCACCCATGCTTTTTCCGCACTGACGGAAGACGAATGGCAGGAGCTGCTCTACTTCATCACCGCCGGGGGACAGGCCCTGCAGCAATACGATGAGTACAAAAAGGTGGAAGTGGAAGCTGGTCTTTACCACATCAAAAGCAAGCGCGTGGCCATGCGCCACCGGCTGCACATCGGCACCATTGTATCCGATTCCATGCTCCGGGTAAAGTTCATGACGGGCGGCTACATCGGTATCATCGAGGAATATTTCATTTCCCGTCTGGAACCCGGCGATACCTTCACCCTAGCCGGCCGGCAACTGGAGCTCGTGATGGTAAAAGACATGACGGTGCTGGTGCGGAAGTCGAATGCCAAAAAAGCGCAGGTGCCCAGCTGGCTGGGCGGGCGCCTGCCCCTGTCGGCCTCCCTGGGCAGCGTGCTGCGGGCCGCCTTCAGCGAAGCCACGGGCATGGTGAAGGAAAACAAGCGCTCGGCCCACCGCGAGCTGAAGGCC
>DATAGL010000205.1:0-2418 GCA_036263755.1 Chitinophagaceae bacterium
CTCCTTTTCTCCTTAGCTCTGCGCGAAACCCTGTAACAACCGCACACACACTTCGCAACCTGGTGTACACCCCTAACTCCAAACCTTAAACTCCAAACCCCACATCCCTCACCCCACGGGCAGGTACACCGTAAACGTCGATCCTTCTCCCGGCCGGCTTTCCGCATGTATATAACCGTTATGGTTCTGGGCCACTTTGCGGGCGATGGCCAGTCCCACGCCGGAGCCCCGGTATTCGGTATTGCCGTGGAGGCGCTGGAACACGTTGAAGATGCGGTCGGCATCACGGGGTTCGAAGCCGATGCCGTTGTCGCGTACCTCGATCGTGTAGAAGATCTGGTGCTGCTCTTCCGGGGACAGGTGCAGGCCCGTTGCGCTGCCCGGCTGCGTGCGGCAGACAATCGCAATTTGGGGAGGCACGCCGGGCCGGCTGTATTTGAGGGCATTGCTGATCAGGTTTTGAAAAAGCTGTTGCAGCTGGCGCTGGTGGCCCCGGATCGTGGCCAGGTTGTCGATCCGGATGCAGGCCTTTTTTTCCTGGATCTCCAGTTCGAGATCGTCCAGGATCACTTGGATCAGGGCAGTAAGGTCCACATCCTGCAGGTACAACGGGCGCTGGCCCACCTGCGAGTAGGTGAGCAGGTCGTCCACCAGTCCGCCCATACGTTCGTTGGCGGCCTCCAGGCGGCTGAACATCCGGCGGTCTTCCTCATCCAGCCGGTCTTGCAGCCGGGTCTTCAGCCGGTCGGCAAAGAACAGCACTTTGCGGATCGGTTCCTTCAGGTCGTGGGAAGCGGCGTAGGCAAACTCCTCGAGGTTCACGTTGGACCGCTGCAGTTCTTCCACCAGCTTCTGCTGCCGCAACTGCGCTTCCTTCGTGGCGGTCACGTCCATGAACACGTTGATCAGGCGGTCGTTGTCGAGCCGGGCCACCGACAATTCGAGCCAGCGGCCGGCCGGCTCAAAATAGTACTGGGTGTAGATCGGCTTACCGGTTTCCAGGGTGGACAGGGCCAGCTGGAACAGCGGGCTCTCGAACAGGGCCGGGTCGATCGCGCGCAGGGTTTTCGTCAGGATCTCTTCTTTGGATACGCCGATGTACTCAAGCGAAGGGTCATTGGCCAGCAGGGTGCGTCCGTCGATTACCGTACCGGAGGCATCCCGGATGACCTCGGTTACTGAAATGCCCGCGGGGGAATGGGCCAGGATGTTATCCAGCAGGTTCTTTTGCTGCTGCAGCTGCACCGCCTGTTCTTCCAGCTGCCGGATGATCCGTTTTTCATCGGTGCGTTCCTGTATCACGGTCAGTACCCCGTCGCGTAGGCGGGTCCGCAACACCCGCGCATATTTGTTGAGCACGGGGTTGTACATATCCGTCTTTGATTCCTTGCCCGTTTCATACACCTGTTTGATTTCCTCCAGCACCTTCCTGCGGAGTTCTTCGGTAAGGGTCGGGGAACGGGAAAGGAGCAGGCCCCGTTGCTGGTCACGGGTCAGGTTCAGGTAGCGGAGGGCTTCCTCGTTGCAGTAGGTGAATTCAAAATCGATGAGGGAGCCGTCTTCCGGGCTCCGGACCGGCTGCATCCAAACGATGGCCTGGGGCTGCACATCGAAAAGCTCCGAGAACAACTGTTCATCATATTGACCTGCGCTCATGCGGTGGATAGTGCAGAAACTGAGCCAGCGGCAGGCGGTGTTGCGGCGGCGGGTTTGCCGGAAACTTCCTGCGGTGCGCACAGGGTTGCCCGCAAAGCCGCAGAGAATACCGTACATCGTACATCGTAAACCGTACATCCCTCCACAGATGTCCTTCCTCATAACCCATTCCCCTCACCGGCACAGGGTGCATTTCCGGCAATCCCGGGGGTTGATCCCGACAAGAACGGTTCCTAGCTTTAAGGCATGAAACACATTACCATCCTGGTGCCCCGCGGGGCCCTGCTGGGCAGCATCGAAGGGCCGCGGCAGGTTTTCGCCGAAGCCAACAAATACCTTATCCGGCAGGGCCGGATGCCCCTGTTCCGGGTAGAGCTGGCCGCCCTCGACCGGGAGACGGCCGCCGCCGGGGGACTGTACCAGGTAACTACCGATACCCTGGTGCGGGATATTGGCCGAACCGACCTGGTGCTCATCCCGGCGCTGGACGGGGACCTGGTACATACGGTGGAAGCGAACGGGGAGCTGGTGCCCTGGATCGTGCGGCAGTACAAGACCGGCGCGGAAGTGGCCAGCCTTTGTGTGGGCGCCTTTTTGCTGGCGGCCACGGGACTGGTGGACCGGCGCAAATGCGCCACGCACTGGATGGCGGCCCAGGAATTCCGCCGGCTTTACCCGGAAGTGGACCTGGTGGAAGACAAGATCATTACCGATGAACACGGCATTTATACCAGCGGGGGTGCTTTTTCCTACCTCAACCTC
>DATAGL010000206.1:0-1588 GCA_036263755.1 Chitinophagaceae bacterium
ATCATAATTACGATCGACGGCTGGTCCTCCTGCGGAAAGAGCACGCTGGCCAAACAACTGGCAAAGGAGCTGGGGTATATCTATGTGGACAGCGGCGCCATGTACCGGGCCATCACCCTGTATTTCCTGAGGAACCATATCGACTGGACCGACGAAGCGCAGGTGCACGGGGCCCTGGAAGATATTGAGCTGGAGTTCCGGTACAACCCCAAAAGCGAGCGCTCTGAAATGCACCTCAACGGCGAAAACGTGGAGTACGTTATCCGCGACCTGGTGGTGGCCGAAAAGGTAAGCGACGTAGCCTCCATGCGTGAAGTGCGGGAATATGCCGTGGCCCAGCAGCAGCGAATGGGCCGGCACCGCGGCATCATCATGGACGGGCGCGATATCGGCACGGTGGTGTTTCCCGATGCGGAGCTGAAGATCTTCATGACGGCCGATAATGCCGTGCGCGTGGAGCGCCGCTTCCACGAGCTGTATGAGAAGAATCCCAACATCACCATCGAAGAGGTAAAGGCCAACCTGGAGCTGCGCGATTACATCGACTCGCACCGGGAGATCAATCCCCTGCGCAAGGCCGATGACGCGCTGATCCTGGACAATACGAACCTCAGCCCCGAAGAACAGTTCGACCTGGCGCTGAACTGGGCACGCGAGTGTATTGCGGAAACGGCTTCGTAGGGAAGTGTGGTGCGGGTGGTACTGGTAGTAGTTGTGGTATTGGTAGTATTTGTGGTATTGGTAGTATTGGGAGCGTGGGAAGGGAAGGCTAACAGAAATGGAAGGCGCGCGTTGGCTGAATGCATAAAAGAAAAGGGATGAACTCAGTTCATCCCTTTTCTTTTATGGATAGCGGATCCCTTATTTTTTCTGCGATGGAATATCGAGGAGCTCCACTTCAAAGATCAGTACGGAGCCGGCGGGGATGGAACCCACATCGTTGGTGCCATAGGCCAGTTGCTGCGGAATGAAAAAGCGGTACTTGGAACCTACCGGCATCAGCTGCACGCCTTCGGTCCAGCCGCGGATTACGCCTCCAAGGGGGAATGTAATCGGCTCGCCGCGCTTGTAGGAGTTGTCGAATTCGGTGCCGTCGATCAGCGTGCCCATGTAGTGGACCGTAACGGAATCGGCAGCCGTGGGTTTGGCGCCGGTGCCGGCTTTCAGTACTTCATACTGCAGGCCCGAGGCGGTGGTCTGGATGCCCTGCTTTGTTTTATTGGCGGCCAGGAACTTTTCCCCGGCAGCGATGTTCGGCTGGGATTTCGCTTCCTGCACCTGGGTCATACAGCGCATGATCACGCTGTTGGCTTCGTTCTCGTTCATGAGGAGCTGCTTCTTGGCCAGTACGTCGTTGATCGCCCTGGATACGGCCTGCGCGTTGAGGTCAGACAGGCCCTGCTGTGCATAGAAATTGGCTACGGAAATTCCGATGGCGTAGGAAGCCGAGTCGGAAAGGGTTCTCAGCACGGCGGGTGCTGCGGCTGACGTCTTAACGGTAGTGGCAGGCGTCGTTTTTTTGGCTACGGGTTTTTTGGTTTGCGCCGATACCACAAGTCCGGACAGCATCAGGGCGGCAACGAAATAT
>DATAGL010000207.1:0-4220 GCA_036263755.1 Chitinophagaceae bacterium
GTCCTTTCCGCGTGAGCACGAACGCCGAGTCCCACTGGGCCTGCGGCACTTCCACCAGGCCGTAATTCCAGGGCGTGACCGGCCGCACTTCAAAATAAGCAGGACCGTAATCCTGCGGGTCCTGTACATTTTTTACTTCCCTCCAGTCCTCGCCGATCTTCAGGGCGTAGGTCAGCGGCCCCCGCTCCACCGAGACCGACTGCTCGTACCAGCGGTTCTGGTACACGTGCATCGGCAGCTCCAGCTCCACCACATCGCCGGTTTTCCAGGCCCGGTTCAGTACCACGACGGTTCCGCCGGGAGCGGCCGGTCCGGCCACTCCGTTGATCCGGATGCGTCCTTCCCGGCACCACCCGGGTACCCGCAGGTGAAAGGGAAAAGTTACTTCCCGGCCCTTCTTACCGGCCGAGAACGTGAACCGGATCGTTTCTTCAAAAGGATAACCGGTTTCCTCACGGAAGGAAACCTCCACCCCATCCGCCACGTAAGCCGTTACGGAGCTGGGCGCGTACACCAGCGCCGCCAGTCCCTTGTCGGGCGTGGCATGCCAGAGGTTCTGCGTGAACTTGGGCCAGCCCTGGTGCATGTTCGCGGTACAGCAGGGATAACCGGTGAGCAGCCCGTAGCATACATCAGTGCCCCCATGGTTCTGGTCGAAGTTCCGGGTCTGCCGCGTGATCATCACCTGGTTGGCCTGCTGGAAATACTGGCGGTGCCGGAAATCGTCGGTGGCCTGCGCGGGCAGGGCGTTGAAGGCGATCTTTTCCAGCTGGTCGGCATAGGCCATGTTGCCGGTGATGGCCATCATCTGCTCGAGGCTGAACATGAGCTCCACGGCCGTACACAGTTCGGAGCCCTGGGTGGGATCGCTGCCGTGCAGGGCTTCATCGCCGCCGAACAGGCCGTGGGCCATGCCGTTGAACCGGCGCAGGTCGTACAATCCCTTATCCGTGGCCTCCCGGTAGCGCTGCTCGGGATGATGCTGGTAATAGACCAGGGGCGTTTTAATGCCCTGGGCGAGGTTCACGCAGTGAATGCTGCCTTTACGGGCCAGCAGGTCGGTATTTAAAAATGCGTTGGTATAGTCGAAGGTCTGCCGGTACAGCAGGTCGCCGAGCTCCAGCAGGAAATCCTCTCCCGTAATGTTGTACAGCCAGTACACGGCCATCAGGTTGTCGCCGCCGCGGTACCGGGCCCAGAAGGTCCAGTGGTCCAGGGGCAGCTGCGGCAGGGTCTTCAGCTGGTAGCGGAAATAGTTCGTCATCAGCCGGACCACGCGTTCATCGCCCGTGGCCGAATAATACTGCTGCAGCACTTTGAGCATCACCATCTTGGGCCACCAGTCGCGGCTGTTGTCTCGCTGTACGCCCGGCTCCGGGGCATAGTCGGCAGCGGGACCGAAGTAGCCGTCGGGCTGCTGGCTGCGGATGGCCCATTCCACCCAGGGCTTTGCCTTGGCGATGAGGTCCTTGTCGTTCAGGATATAGGCCAGCGGCAGCAGCCCGTCAATCCAGTACGGCCCCCGCTCCCACTGGTCGCCGTCGCCGCCCAGCCAGCCGTTGCGCGGCCCCATCACCTGGGGATACAGGGTGTCGAGGTGACCGGTGCTGCCGGTACGCTGCCGCTCCAGCATTTCCCGGAGCCATCCCTGAGGGCGGATGGCGCCGATGGGCAGCTCGATATAGGGGTTCTGGCGCAGGGGCGCCCGGGCATAGGTATAGCCCCGGAAGGCAGCGGTCGCATACTTTTTCGGCTGGGCCACCAATGGTGCGGACCAAAACAGGGCCAGGCCGGCCAGGAGGAGGCGAAAGGGCAGTAACGTCATGGATGTAAAGTATAGGCTGTCCGGAAAAGATACGGCATCCGGATGGAGTACCGGAGACGCGGATACCACTTTGCTATGTACCGTGGGCCGGGGCCCACCGCTACCGGGGAGGGGTTTCCGGAGGAAAACACCTGCAAAAAAAGAAGGACATGCTGCGGGAGCATGTCCTTCGGTCTTTTTTCCGGAAACAGGTCCGCGGCGGGCAGCCGCAGGTCCCGGTTATTGGGTAATGGTGGCGTACAGTACGCTGTCATTAAAGTCGTGGTCGCAGTTGGCATAAGTGCGGTCGGTATTTTCAAACCCGATCAGCATCTTGTTTTCGGCCGGGTAGTTCACCAGTACGGCGTGCTTTTTCAGGGCGGGGTCCCGTTCCGGGTTCAGCGCGTCGTTGGAGCAGAAATGCACCACTTTGTTGTTCAGCTGGTTGGCCGTGGAATCCCAGGCATTCTTCATCAGCACGAAGCCGATGGAGGTGCCGGGCTGGAAGCGGCCGATCTTCACCTTGTCGCCGGCCTTCACTTTGGTGCTGGGACCAATGTTCGGGAAGATGTAGGTGATCGTTTTGATGTCCTTCGGGGTTGTTGGGGGCTTGTTCGTCGGGTAGGTATAGAACGCTACGGCATTGGAAGCCGTCGTTACCTGGGATACGAACGTGATGTGCACATCGGAGGTCTGGGTAATGGCGATGTCGGCAATGGCCGTGTTGGAAAGCAGGTCGGGACGGGTGGTCCGCAGGTCGGCCTGTTCCACCAGCGTCGTTTCGATAAAGTCGAGCATGCCGTCCGAAATATTATCTCGGCCCGCCAGGTAGTTCGGGGTGCCGTCCGCATCAAACGTACCTAACGTCTGGTAGGTGGTGCCCGGGAACTCCACCGGTTCGGTGGCGGGAGGATTTTTTTTCTCTTTCTGGCAGGAGCTGAAGGCCAGCGCAGCAGTCAACACAAACAGGTACTGATACATTTTCATATGTTAGGGGGTTTTGAACAAATCCTTACGTTCAGAACAAACAGCCGGTTTACCGACGCCGGGACGGTAAAGTACTGATGGTCACCATCTGGTTTTTTAAGACATGGTATACATCCGCACCGTACGAGCCGGTTGGGGAAGCATTTCCCCGGATGCAAAAAGTGGTTGATCAGCTAGGAAGTTGAATCGGATGGTGCGTACCGGAACAACGGTGCGCGGCACCGGTAAACGGCGGCTAAGGTACGCGTTGATCCGGGCTTGTGCTAGACAAGATGCAATTTTTTTGCCAGACTGTTGTGCCTGCTTTGCTTTTTTTCGACGGAAGCTCCTCAACCTTCGGCAACCGGGATGGGTTGGGATGCGGGCAAACATGAACCAGCGACAGGAAACCCGCTGATCCGCCCCGGGCGGGCCAGGGAAAGACCCTTAAAGTAAAGGGCAGGCGGCCTTGGGGCCCTGCCGATATTGATGGACGTAGCCTATCTTCATGGCCTTCAAAAAAGCTGTATGAACCGCCGCCAATTGCTGTACCTGCTGGGTGCCTCCACCGGAGCCGCCCTGCTGCCCCGTAGTACGGGCGCCGTTCCCTCCGCCGCACCGGCCCCGGGATCCCCGTTTGTATACTGCCTCAACATGGCCACCATCCGCGGCCACAAGCTGGGCTTCCTGGGCGAGCTCGAAGTGGCTTCCCGGGCCGGCTTCCGCTCCGTGGAGATCTGGATGGATACGCTGCAGGCCTACCTGAAAGGAGGCGGCACACTGGCTGAAGCCCGCCGCCGGATGTCCGACCTGGGGATCACTGCGGAAAATGCCATCGGCTTTGCCGAGTGGATCGTGGACGACGAGGACCGCCGCCGCAAAGGCATCGACCAGCTGAAGCGGGAAATGGAACAGCTGGCGGCCATTGGCTGCAAACGCACGGCAGCACCACCCATGGGCGCCACCCAGCAGCCCGGGCTCTCACTGGCCAAAGCAGCGGAACGCTACCGTGCCATTCTTGAACTGGGCCGGCAGACCGGTGTGACCCCGCACCTGGAGCTGTGGGGATTCAGCCAGAACCTGGGCCGGCTCAGCGAAGTACTGTATGTGGCCGTGGAAAGCGGCCACCCCGACGCCCGCGTGGTGCTGGACATCTACCACCTGTATAAAGGCGGGTCATCGGTGGAAACACTGCCGCTGGTACGGCCGCAGGCGGTGGACATCCTGCACATGAACGATTATACGAAGAATACGGCCCCTGCCACCATTACCGATGCCGACCGCATCTTTCCCGGCGAAGGCGTCGCGCCTACCCGGCGCGTACTGGAAGCCCTGAGGAGCCCCGAGCGTCCGCTGATCCTTTCGGTGGAGGTGTTCAATAAGGAGTACTATGCGCAGCAGGCAGGCAAAGTGGCGGCCACGGCCCTGGCGCGGCTGAAGCAGGTCACAG
>DATAGL010000208.1:0-1677 GCA_036263755.1 Chitinophagaceae bacterium
GGTCGCCGTCGAGGTACATCTTCACCTCACCTTCGCCCCACCATACGCCGCCGTACACCGGGTTGGGATTGATGCCCACATCCACGCCCAGCAACCGGCCCCGGCCCTTTACCGGCAGCAGCAGCTCAAAATCACGCCCCAGCGTAGTGGCGGTATCCCGGTGCCAGTACGCATGAAAATACAGGGTATGCTCGTCCCAGGCACTTCGCTCCTGGAAGTCCACATCATAGTACAGCTGGGCCAGCCGGCGGCTGCTTTCATTGGTGATCCGGATCCGCGCTCCTTTCCGGAACGGCATCGGGATAAAGCAATTAAAGGAACGGCCTTCAGGGCTTGCAAACAGGGCATTGTGAAAGGGTACCATCCGCCCCAGGCTCATGCCGAAGAAGTCGCCGAGCGGTGCGGACACGGCCGGTTCCCTTGCCCCGTCCCAGAACATTTCCAGCTTCAGGGACCGCAGCATTTCGGGCGAGCGGTCGTTGATCGTGATCCAGATGCGGTTAATAATGCCGCCGGTCTGAATATCCAGCAGGTCCAGGGAAGCGCCGGCCTCCAGGTTTTCATACGGGTGTCCCTTGGCCCCGTGATTGGCCTTCCCGCCTGCACCCTTTATTCCGTTCGGGTTTTCCGGGCTGCTCCACCGGGGCCGGCTGTCCGGCTGAAAGCGGAACAGATCGGGGCTTCCGGTAAGCTGGCCGTTGGCAGCGGGGCCGCACAGGAAAGAGGTTAACAGCAGGACAAAAAACGGAATGGAGGGCTTCATCATACGCATTAATTTTTCACGGCATCGGTGCATACGATGCCGAACCGGTTGTTCAAGCTACCCCTCCCGGGGCAGCGGACCATCCTGCACTATAGGCCCTGCAGCATAAAAAAAGCGTTCACCGGGTGAACGCTTTTCCTACAGAAGCTGCGGTTGCTGCTAATTTATTTTTTGGCGACCCGGTACAGGCGGCCTCCATCGGTAACGGCATAGAGTGCCCCGTCGGTGCCCTGGGTTACGGCCCGGAAGCGCTGGCCTTCGCCGGCCAGGATACGCTCTTCACCGGTCACCCGGTTGTTTTCGATGACCAGGCGTACGATATGGTTGCCGCTGAGGGCGCCGATAAACAGGTTGTTCTTCCATTCCGGGATGGCATCGCCACTGTAAAAAGTCATTCCGCTGGGCGAAACCACGGGATCCCAGTAATATACCGGCTGCTCCATGCCTTCTTTCTGCTGGATGACGTCACCGATCTTTTGTCCGCCGTATTCGATGCCGTAGGTGATCACGGGCCAGCCATAGTTTTTACCGGGCTGGATGCGGTTCAGCTCATCGCCGCCGCGGGGACCGAATTCCGCTTCCCAGAGGTCGCCCGTTTCGGGGTGGAAGGCCAGGCTCTGCACGTTGCGGTGCCCGTAGGAATACAGCTCGGGGCGGGCACCGGCCTGACCGGCAAACGGATTGCCCTGTGCTGGCTGTCCCTCCCGGGTAATGCGGATGACCTTTCCAAGGCCGGAGTTCAGCGACTGGGCCTGGGGGCGGGTCACTTTATCGGAACGCTCGCCCGTGCTCACGATCAGGTTGCCGGATTTATCCACGAGGATGCGTCCGCCGTAGTGCAGTGTGCCCTCGTAGGCCGGGGTGGCGCGGTAGATGACTTTTACGTTTTCCATTTTCTTTTCATCGGCACTGAG
>DATAGL010000209.1:0-2443 GCA_036263755.1 Chitinophagaceae bacterium
AGGAGAAAAGGAGATCGCGGAGGCTCATCAACTTTTCAACCAGTCAACTGATCAACTCCTAATTCCTGATTCCCAACGCCAAACCCCTATTCCTCATCCTGATGCCATTCCGTATGAAACACGCCCTCCTTGTCCACGCGCCGGTACGTGTGGGCACCGAAATAGTCGCGCTGGGCCTGGATCAGGTTGGTGGGCAGGCGTTCGGAGCGGAAGCCGTCGTAATAGGTAAGGGCCGAAGCAAAGCAGGGCACGGGCACGCCGCTGCGAAGCGCCGCAGCCGTGATGATCCGCGTACTTTCCTCGCGCGCCTTCAGGAAGGCGGCAATCTGCGGGTCGAGCAGCAGGTTGGGCAGTTCCGCATTCTTTTCGTACGCGGCGCTGAACGTACCCAGCAGTACGGAACGGATGATGCAGCCGGCCTTCCATACCCGGATCACATCGGGCAGGGGAATGTGCATGCCCAGCTCCACGGAGGCGGAGGCCAGCATGTGCAGTCCCTGCGCATAGGAAATGAGGAAGGCGAACGAAAGGGCTTTTTCCAGGTGGGCTTCCAGCTCTTCCCCTTGCAGGTCCAGGCCAGGCCCTTTCACCTTATAAACCCCGGCAGCGGCTGTGCGGAGGTCTTTGTGCACCGACAGGGTGCGGGCCGATACGGCCGCATCGATCGTCGGGATGGCCACCGGCAGGTTGGCGGCTTCCTGGCTCGTCCATTTCCCGGTGCCCTTAGAGCCGGCCTGGTCGAGGATAAGGTCCACCAGGTAGCGGTCGGTTTCTTCGTCCTTTGTATGGAATACGTCGGCCGTTACCTCGATGAGGAACGACTGCAGCTCAGACCGGTTCCAGCGCTCAAACAGCAGGTACAGTTGTTCGTTGGAATAGCCGGCACCGCGGTGCAGCAGGTCGTAGGCTTCGGAAATCAGCTGCATCAGGGCGTATTCTATGCCGTTGTGCACCATTTTCACGTAGTGACCGGCCGCGCCAATCCCCATGAACGCCACGCAGGGAACGTCCCCGTCGGCCTTGGCAGCCACGGCTTCCAGCAGGGGTTGCAGGTAGTGATAAGCTTCGCGGTCGCCGCCGGGCATCATGCTGGGACCGAGGCGGGCGCCGAGCTCGCCGCCGGAAACGCCCATGCCCATAAAATGAATACCCTGCGCGGCGGAAGCTTCCACCCGGCGCAGGGTATCGCGGTAATAAGAATTGCCGCCGTCGATCACGATGTCGCCGGCTTCCAGCAGGGATTTCAGGCTGCCGAGCACGTCGTCTACCGGCTTGCCGGCAGGCACGAGCATCATGATCTTGCGGGGTTTTTTGAGTCCGGCCACCAGGTCTTCGAGGCGGTAAACGCCTTTTACCGTAGTTCCGGGCCGGGCGGCCGCCTCGAAGGCTTCGGCCCGTTCCTGCTTCAAATCAAATCCAATCGTCTTATATCCGTGATCCGCCATGTTGAGGAGCAGGTTGCTGCCCATCACGCCCAGGCCGATCATGCCAAAGTCATATTGTCCAGTCATTCGAATGAGATAAGGGTGGTATTGGTTGTATTTGTAGTATTGGTGTTGGTCCAATCCCGAAATAAAAGTAGGCTACTTTCCCTTTTCCCGAACGCCCGTAATACAAATACTACGAATACTACCTATACTACCCATACAACTATTTATTGCCGCGGCTGCTGCCCCCTTATTTTCCGCTTTGCTGGGCAGCGGCCACAGCGCGGGTTTCGGGGTGGGCTTTACCGTTGTGGCAGGTCTGGCAGGTAACTTCCAGGCGGGCCGTCAGGCTTTTGCTGTCCTTGACGCCGAAATGCTTTTTATTGACCTTGGCCTGCATTTTCATCATGCTGCGGGCAATGCCTTTGTGCTCGTTGGCATCGGAGGCGAAATCCATGCTCTTCTGCTCCTGGTTAAACACATGGCAAAAATTACATTTCACCCCCAGGGCTACGCTGAAATGCTTCATCACCGAGTCCATCTGGGCCTTGGTGGTATTTTTCGGCAGCACCTTCAGGTTCTTGTATTTGGGCTCGTCCTGGGATACGGCGAACGACATCAATGCTATGGCGAGGCAAGCGATCGCCACAGTGTACAATTTCTTCATGTAGTGGAATTTGCGCCTAATTTAATTAAAGTTTAAACAATAGTGAAGCCTTTTTGAAACTGTTACCCGCGCGGGTTTCGTATTTTTGCCCACCAAATTGAAAAGCATGAGTCAAGCGGCCGAATTCAATGCCTACCGGGCGAAGATGAACGATGTGATCCTGGGAAAAAATAACCTGGTGCTGAAGCGGCTCTGGAACCTGGATACGAATACCTATGAGGACGGGGCCCTGGACAAGCGGACAAAGGAAATGCTCGGGCTGGTAGCCTCCATGGTGCTGCGCTGCGACGACTGCATCAAGTACCACCTCGGCAAATGCCACGAGCTCGGCATCTCCACCGAAGAGCTG
>DATAGL010000210.1:0-2187 GCA_036263755.1 Chitinophagaceae bacterium
CGTTTTCCGGCGAACGGCTGCTGGTGGTGATCTCGGCCATGGGTAAGACCACCAATGCCCTGGAAGAAGTAGTGAAGGCTTTCTACGGAGGAGACAGCGCGGAAGCCCTGCGCCTGTTCGGTCAGATCAAAACCACCCACCTTGAAGTCGCAGCCGGTCTTTCCGACCAGCCCATGGACCAGCTGAACGACCTGTTCACCGAAGTGGAATGGCTGCTGCACGATCAGCCCCAGCGCGATTTCGATTATTATTACGACCAGGTGGTATGTATCGGCGAGCTGCTGTCCACCTGCATCATCTCCAACTACCTCAATGCGGCGGGCGTACCGAACAAGTGGGTGGATGTGCGCGATGTGCTGCGAACCGATAATAATTTCCGGGATGCCCGTATTGACTGGAACATCACCAATACCCGGGTACAGAATGCCATTGTACCACTTTACGAAGATTACCCGATCGTGATCACGCAGGGCTTTATCGGTGCTACGGATGAGAACGAAAGCACGACTCTGGGACGTGAGGGAAGCGATTATACAGCGGCGATCTTTGCCAACCTGCTCGATGCCAAGGCTCAGACCATCTGGAAGGACGTGCCCGGCGTAATGAATGCCGACCCGAAGCTGTACACGAAGGCCGAATTAATCCGCGAGCTCAGTTACCGGGAAGTGATTGAAATGGCATACTACGGGGCGCAGGTCATCCATCCCAAAACCATCAAGCCGCTGCAGAACAAAAGCATCCCCTTATACGTACGTTCGTTTCTGAACCCCGATGCCCCCGGTACCCTGATCCACAACGGTACCGTGCAGCACCTGCCGCCGATCATCGTGTACAAGCAGCAGCAGGCCCTGGTGCAGCTCAGCACGCGTGATTTTTCCTTTGTGGGAGAAGGGTTGTCGGGACAGGTAGAACAGGTATTCCAGGAATTGAAAACAAGACCGAACCTGACGCAGAACGGCGCTATCAGCCTGTTGTATGTAATGGATGACACGGAGAAAGCCGAGCATTTTGCCGCTACGGCGGCCGGCCTTGCCGACGTGCAGCTGCAGCGGGGGCTGACCCTGCTCACGATCCGGCATTATACCGATGAACTGGTGGGCGAGCTGTGCAATGCAGATAAGGTAATCCTGCAGCAAAAGACCCCTGAAACCCTGCAGGTGTTACTTACTCAATAGCCATTCCCTGGCGTATTTTTTTGGCGACCGGCTTGTCGTTAAGGAGGGCCGGTTTCCAGTTGGGCATCTTTTCGAGCCGGGTGATCAGTTCTTCATCAAAATCAGCCTCCACCCCTTTCAGCACCCTGAAGTTCGTCGGCACGCCGTCCGTATCCACGATGAACTCAACAGTGACATATGCCTTTTTCATTCCTTCAGGCAGCTCCTTGACCAATCCTTTCCCGGTTTCAGCCAGGTATTTCAGGAAACTGTCGCCGCCGCCCGGAAATTCCGGCCACTGGTGCACGGCTTCGGCCAGCTGGGCAATATTCCGTTGCCGGTGCGTTACTTTTTCCTTTTTGGGTTTTTGAACCGGTGCCGGCACTACTTTTTTGGTCAGACCGTCAAATACATATTCCCCGTCGCGGTTAACCATGACTACCGGCAGCTGCTTCGTCGCCTCGAAATGATCATACACCAGCTCGAGGTTGGCGGCAAAGGTTTTCAGCTGTCCGTCAGTGCGGGCCAGGGTATTCAGGTAATCCACGCTCCGCTTATTGTTGTAGCGGATCGGGAAAATGTGCACCGGAATAAAGTCCTGCCCTTCGTTGCGGGCATGGGCGGCCAAGATATACAATTCTTCGATCTGCTCATCGGTAACGGGAATGCACCCCACCGTCACGCAGGAACCGTGGATATAAATATCGCCGCCCGGACGCAGCGAGTCGCTCAGGATGCGGTCCGAGGCATTGGGATAGTTGAGGCCCAGCGAAAGGTGATAGGCGCTGCGGGGATTGAATTCATTGATATAATAAAAACCTTCGGGCACCTGGTAGTCGCCTTCCATCCGTTTCGGACCCAGGGTACCGGCCAGGGCGCAGACCTTATAGGTCTTGAACAGCTCAAAAGGCTGTTTGCGGCTGTTGCGCACCCAAACCTCCAGCTGACCGTCGTATTTAAATGAGCGGATGTACAGTTCTTTTGCCGGCCAGGGCAGCCCCTTCTTGACGAACTGGCGGCGCAGGGTATCCTC
>DATAGL010000211.1:0-5869 GCA_036263755.1 Chitinophagaceae bacterium
TGAATACCCCTGCTGCCCGGTGCACGGACATGCTGGCAATGATCCGGGCCTCGTACTCGGGAAGCTCGTAAACCAGCTCGGCTACATCACTGATGTTCTGCTGATCGAGGAATTGCCTTATCTCCAGGGGGTCGCTGCTGAGAATAATCTGCTCAAAATCTTCTTTGATTGCTTCAAAACCCATGTGCCAAATTTACATTTACACTTTGATGGAACCAGAACCGGACCGGATTCCGATAAAAATGTTATGAAGAAGTTCTCCTACCTGGCCGAAGGGATCTATGCCGACCGCTCGGGCGACCGGGGCCTGGGTGTATTTACGCGTTATGAACTGGAAGCGAATGTGATCATTGAAGTCGCGCCGGTGATTGTTATGACCGGTACCGAGCGCAAGCTCATCGACCAGACCCTGCTGCACGACTACATTTTCGAATGGGGACCCAAACAGGAGGAATGCTGCATGGCCCTGGGACTTGTGCCCCTGTACAACCATTCCTATACCTCGAATTGCGAATACGAGATGAATTTCCGGCGCCGTACCATCCGCATCAAAACGGTACGCCCCATAGCCAAAGGGGAGGAGCTGTTTATTAATTATAACGGGGAATGGGACAACGCCAAACCCGTTTGGTTCGACGTGCGCTAGCCTGTTGCCGGTTTCATCGGGGCGAGCACGTATGGTATGTTTTGCCCAAAAGAGCTGTGCTGCGTCGACCGGCCCAAAGCCTTACACATTAAACCTTCAACCTGAAACAAGCCATTAATCCCTTACCGGATCAGGCCCTTGATCTCGCTCAGCTTCAGCAGGGCTTCTACCGGTGTCAGGCGGTTGATGTCGATCCCGTCCAGCATTTCCCGGATCTGCTCAAAGGTATGCGAGTGGGCATCGAAAATGGAAAGCTGCATTTTGGGCGTAGCAATCGCCTTTACCTGTTGCTGGAGGCCTCCGTCCACGTTCTTTGCTTCGAGCTGTTTGAGGATTTCCCGCGCGCGGTTCAGCAGTTCGGGCGGCATACCGGCCATCCGGGCCACGTGGATACCGAAGGAATGCGTGCTTCCTCCGGGTGCCAGCTTGCGCAGGAAGATAATGCGGTTGCCCGATTCCCGGTTGGTGATGTGGTAGTTTTTTACGCGGGGCAGCCGTTCTTCCAGCTCGTTCAGCTCATGGTAATGCGTGGCGAAAAAGGTTTTCGGCTGCTCCGGTGCATTGTGCAGGTATTCGGCAATGCTCCAGGCAATGGAGATGCCGTCGTACGTGGAAGTGCCCCGGCCGATCTCGTCCAGCAGGATCAGGCAGCGCGGGGAAATGTTGTTGATGATGGAAGCGGTTTCATTCATTTCCACCATGAACGTGGATTCGCCCGCGCTCAGGTTATCGGAGGCGCCGACCCGGGTAAAGATCTTGTCGGTGAGCGGGATGCGGGCTTCTGTGGCCGGCACGAAGGAACCCATATGGGCCATCAGCGTGATCAGGGCCGTTTGCCGCAGGAGCGCCGATTTACCGCTCATGTTCGGGCCTGTAAGAATGATGATCTGCTGGCCGGTCTTGTCCAGCGTAACATCGTTATGGATAAAAGTTTCCGTAACGGCCAGGTTGCGTTCGATCACGGGGTGGCGGCCTTCCCGGATTTCCAGTTCATCGCCTTCGTGCAGCTCCGGCTTTTTATAGGAAAACTGCAGCGCATTCTGGGCAAAACAGGTAAGGCAGTCCAGGGCGGCAATGATCGAGGCATTGGTCTGGATGCAGGAAATAAAATCATGCAGTTCATACACCAGTCCGTCGAAAAGCTGCAGCTCGATCTGCAGGATCTTTTCTTCCGCACCGGTTATTTTCTCTTCATAATCCTTCAGCTCGGGCGTGATGTAGCGCTCGGCATTGGCCAGTGTTTGTTTGCGTATCCATTCCGGGGGCACTTTTGTCTTATGCACATTGGTCACTTCCAGGTAGTAGCCGAACACATTGTTGAAGCCCACTTTCAGCGAAGAAATGCCGGTGCGGTCCGATTCAGCCTGCTGCAGCAGCAGGAGGTATTCCTTTCCGTTGTGGGCGATGGCGCGCAGCTCGTCGAGTTCGGCGTGTACGCCTTTCTGGATGAAGCCACCCTTGACAGCCAGCGCCGGCGGGTTTTCGGAGATCCCGGCAACAATCTTGTCGGCCATATAGGTGCAGGGGTTCAGGGCCCCGGCGATCCGTGACAGGTAAGGATCGCGGCTGCAGGTGCAAAGTCCGCGCAGGACCTCCACCTGCCGTAAGGAGCGGGCCAGCTGCAGCAGCTCGCGCGGATTGATCTTCTTCAGCGGGATCTTTGATACGAGTCGCTCAAGGTCGCCGCACTGTTTCATCGCCTGAAGCAGTTTGCTGCGCAGGTCGGGCTGAAGAATGAGGTGCTCTACCACGTCCAGCCGTTCCTGGATGCGGGCCCGGTCTTTCAGGGGAAATACGATCCACCGCTTCAGCAGGCGGGCGCCCATCGGCGTGGCGGTCTGGTCCAGCACTTTCAGGAGGCAGGCGCCGTCTTCGGAGCCGCTGCCCAGCAGTTCCAGGTTGCGGATCGTGAACCGGTCCATCCACAGGTGCTCGCTTTGCTCGAGCCGTTGCAGCGACGTGATGTGCTGCAGGTTGGGGTGTTCGGTTTCTTTCAGGTAGTGCAGGATGGCACCGGCCGCCACGAGCCCGCCGGAGCATTCGTCGATCCCGAATCCCTTGAGCGAATGGGTATCAAAATGACGCAGCAGGGTTTCCCGGGCAAAGGCTTCCTGGAAGATCCATTCGTCGAGCGTGTAGCTGTAATATTTTCCGCCGAACTCTTCGCGGAAGCGCTTCTGGTGGTGGCGCTGGAAGATCACTTCGGCCGGTCGGAAGCCGGAGAGTAGTTTATCGGCATATTCCCGGTCGCCTTCCGCAAGAAAAAATTCCCCCGTCGAAATATCGAGGAAGGCCATGCCGTACCGCTGGTCACCGGCCAGGTGCAGGGCAGCAAGAAAATTGTTGGTGCTGTGGTCGAGCAGCTTGTCGTTGGTGGCTGTACCGGGCGTGATCATTTCGGTCACGCCCCGCTTTACGATGCCCTTGGCGGCCTTCGGGTCTTCCAGCTGGTCGCAGATGGCTACCCGGTAACCTGCCTTCACCAGCTTGTGGAGGTAAGTGTCCAGCGCATGGTGCGGAAAGCCCGCCAGCTCCGAGGAGGAAGCCGCCCCGTTGTTGCGCCTGGTGAGGGTAATACCCAGCACGCGGGCCGCGATGACGGCATCGGGGCCAAAAGTTTCGTAAAAGTCGCCCACACGGAACAGCAGGACGGCATCCGGGTATTTCGCCTTGATGGCACCGTGCTGCTGCATCAACGGGGTCTCTGCGGTTTTTGCTTTGCTCATGGCGTACCGGCAAAAATAGGGGCCTCCGCGCTTCCGGCGCACCGGAAAAGCCCCGCCGCTTGCCGGTGTGGACAACTTGCGGTTATTTTGCGGTACAACCAGACGAATGAAGTCTTTTATACTGGCAACCCTTTTCCTGTTGGGAATCAAAGCCGCCGCACAGCCTCATCCGTATGCGGAAGTAGACAGCCTGATGCGGGGGTACCAGGAAAAGGTGCGGGATGCGGATGACCTGTATAAGGTGGTGCATTTTATCCGGAAGCGATGGACTGTCGATTCGCTCCGCCTGCGGGCCGCCTTTATCTGGATCACGCACAACATCAGCTATGATGTGAAAGCGCTCATGCAGGACCGGTCGGAAGAAGCGTCAACGCTCAAATACACGCTGAAAAAGAAAAAGACCGTTTGTTCCGGCTATGCCGCCCTGCTTCAATATTTCTGCAATGCATTCGGCCTTCAGAACGAACGGATCACCGGCTTTGCCCGGGGCGCCCGCACCAGCATCAACCTTACCCAGCGGAGGAGGCTGCTCTCCAATCATGCCTGGAATGCCGTATACCTGAATGGTACCTGGCGCCTGTATGATCCTACCTGGGCCGCCGGCAGCGTGGACGACAGCGATCCGGATCAGCTCCGCTATATACCCGAATACCATGAGGGATATTACGAAACGCCGCCCGAACTCCTGATCGGGAGTCACCTGCCCGATAAGAATGTGCAGCAGTTCCTGGTGAAGCCGGTGGACCTGTACGCGTTCAAGGATTCGCCGATGAAGCTTTATGGCTATCTCCGTGGCTGGGTGCGTGCCGTTCGTCCGGATACAGCGGTGATCCGGGCCCGGGTAGGCGATACGATCGTCTTTCGCTTCCAGACGGAGCGCATCGCCGATTTTTACGCCGCTTCCGATCTGCAGAAGAAAGCAGCTAACGGGGCACCCGGCGTGGTCCGGGACGGCTGGCTTGAATTTCATTACCCCGTGACCGTTCCGGGATATTACAACCTGTTTATTTATTTTGCTCATGTTCTGCACCGGGAAAGCCTGGTAGCTTACCGGCTGGAAGTAAACGGCAGACGCGAAAAAGAATGACGATACATAAACTGACGATGGAGGAGCTGAACCGGAAATCGGTGGCGGAGTTCCGGGCGGCGGAGAAAATGCCTGTGGCCGTGGTGCTGGAGAACATCCGCAGCATGCACAACGTGGGCTCGGTGTTCCGGACGGCCGACGCTTTCCTGGTCAGCGGGATCTATCTCTGCGGGTACACGCCCCGGCCCCCGCACCGCGACATTCATAAAACGGCCCTGGGCGCTACGGAAACGGTCAGCTGGAAAGCCGCGCCGGATGCTGTGGCTGCGGTAGAGGAATTAAAGGAGGCGGGGTTTAAAGTGTATGCGGTAGAACAGGTGGCGGGCTCGGTACCCTTGCAGGCATTCAGCGCGGCAGGGGAGAAGGTGGCGGTCGTGTTCGGCAATGAAGTGGAAGGCGTCAGCGAAGCGGTCATCCGGTTGTGTGATGGCTGTATCGAGATCCCGCAGCTGGGCATGAAGCATTCCCTCAATGTGTCGGTGGCGGCCGGGATCATCCTCTGGCACCTCGTGCACCGGGAAATTTGAAGTAAGGTGTCGCGCAGAGCCAGCGGAGAAACAGAGTAATGGAAGGCTTCTTTTTACATTTCTGGACATCCTGGAAAGCATGATGCAGCCTACTCTGTTTCTCCGCGACACCTCCTTTCCCTAAAGGTACTGCCCCCGAAGCGGCAGAAGCTTCGTATTTTTGCGCCCGATGCCTACCGTTAAAAACTACCTCTCTTTAATTAAGTTCTCCCATACCATTTTCGCCATGCCCTTTGCCCTGATCGGCTTTTCATTGGCCTTTGTGTATGGACTTTCCTGGCCCGTAATACCTGGGACGAACAGATGGATAATCCCCTCGTGGTTCGATTGGAGCCAACTGATCCGTTTATTTCTGCTTGTCATCGGCTGCATGGTCTTTGCCCGCTCGGCGGCCATGGCCTTTAACCGCTATCTCGACCGGGACATCGACGCCCTGAACCCGCGCACGGCCATCCGCGAAGTGCCCAAAGGCATCATCACCCCTAAAAATGCCCTCGCTTTTACGATCATTAACTGTATTCTTTTTATCGCCTGCACGGCCTTTATCAATACGCTCTGCCTGGCGCTGTCCCCGGTAGCCTTGGCGGTCGTGCTCGGCTACAGCTTTACCAAGCGGTTCACCCCGCTCTGCCACCTCATCCTGGGCCTGGGTCTTTCGCTGGCGCCCATCGGGGCCTGGCTGGCGGTAACCGGGGCTTTCCACTGGCTGCCCGTCCTTTTTTCCTTCGCCGTGCTGTTCTGGGTCAGCGGCTTCGATATTATTTATTCCCTTCAGGATGAAGAGTTCGACAAGGCGCATCGGCTCTATTCCATTCCCGCGGCCCTCGGCAAGGAAAAGGCCCTGCGCGTATCGGAAGGGCTGCACCTGCTGTCCGCGGCCTGC
>DATAGL010000212.1:0-2956 GCA_036263755.1 Chitinophagaceae bacterium
CTACCTGACGATTGCCCATGCCTTTTTTCAGCAGCTGGAACAACGGACCCCTTAATCTTTACACTTTTCCTTACCTGCAGGTTGGATTCCGGCCTGTCCGTCGTAAGTGCGGTAACTTCCATCTGGGGCAGGCAAATGCAAACTCCCTAATTTCGCGCCATGACCGAAGAAAACCCCTATGCCCTGGGTAAGGTGCTGTTGCTGGATAAACCCCTGCGGTGGACCTCCTTCGACGTGGTGCGGAAAGTGCGCAACCTTGTTCGTACCAAAAAAGTAGGACACGCCGGAACCCTCGACCCGCTGGCCACGGGCCTGCTGATCGTGTGTACCGGTCGTTTTACGAAGAAGATCAATGAGTACATGGCCCAGGAAAAGGAGTACACCGGAATCATAACCCTGGGCGCTACCACTCCAACGTACGACCTCGAAAGCGAACCCCGCGATTGTAAGCCGGTGGAAGGCATTGGCCCGGAAACCATCCGCGCTGCCACGGGTGCCTTTACCGGTAACATTCTCCAGACACCGCCCATACATTCGGCGATCAAAAAGGAGGGGAAGCGGGTGTACGAACTGGCCCGGAAAGGGGTGGAGGTCGTACTGGACCCCCGCCCGGTTACCATAACGGCATTTGATATCACGGCTATTGAGGGACCGGAAGTGCATTTCCGGGTGGTCTGCTCCACCGGCACCTACATCCGGAGCCTGGCCAACGATTTTGGCGCCGCTTTGGGTGTGGGCGGGTACCTCAGCCGCTTGTGCCGTACCCGGATCGGTGCGTTCCGGCTGGACGATGCACTATCCATGGAAGCGATGGAAGCGGAGGTAAAGGAGGTGCTCAGAAAGGATAATTGACCCCGATCTGTAGCTGGCCGTTCATCAGTTTCCAGCCCCAGAACCATTTGTGCTGACCGGCGATGTCTTCCGGTGCCGGACTCGGGTCTTTTACCTTAAACGCATAGTCCGCACGCACGAGGAAAAGGCCGAAGTCGATGCGCAGGCCGGTGCCGGCGCCAATACCAATGTCGCTTAAAAAGCGATCCAGGCGGATGTTCTCATTGCTCAGGGTACTATCGTCGCGAAGGGTCCATACATTCCCGATATCGGTGAAGAAAGCACTGTTGATCTGTACGCCACCGACTTCCGCCAGGCGGAACCGGTATTCGGCATTAAGTTCCAGCTGAATGTCGCCGAAGCGGTCGGGGGTTTGCTGGAAGGAGCGGACCAGTGAGCCCGGTCCCAGACGGCGCAGCCGCCAGGCCCGCATGCTGTTGGGCGTTCCCCCGTAATACTGCCGGAAGAAGGGCAGAAAGCGGTCGTTCCTGTTTTTCTCCGAAGGCAGTTCATAACCCACACCGGCAAATACGCGCCAGGCAAAATGGCGTCGACCTAAAGTGCCCAATGCATACGTCTGCTTGTACTCGACATCTGTCTTTAAAAACCGGTACAGGTTGGAGTCGGTAAACGGGGTATGAATAAATCCTGTTAAGAGGCCCGAAGCTTCAAAATTGATCCGGGTCTGGCTGGAAAGCTTCGGGTTCCGGGGCTTCCCGATCACGGTCAGGTTGCTGACCACGGAGGAGATCAGGCCGTTGTTAAAAATGAAATTATATGAGGGGTTGGTAGCAATCAGCTTATTGAGCGAATCACGCCGGATCAGGTACACATATTCCACGTTCGGAAAGCGGAAGCCCAGCACCTTGTTGGCCTTCTGGAATTCATAGCCCCAGGAAATATTAAAGTTTGTCAGGTTGAAATAGTCCTTCCGGTCGGTATTGCCGATGTTAAAGGCAAACTGGGTGCGTTCGCCCTCCCGCCATTTCTTGAGCAGCCAGGGCAGGCGCGGAATGACCCGGGGAAAATAGATCGTATGCCCGAAGGTGACCTGACGCGTTTGCACCAGTTGGTCCCGCGTGCTGAGTTCCGTGCCAAAGCGGAAGTTCGTTTGTGCCTGATTGGCCGCCCGGGCAAAGTTCCGGTTGAGCAGGGAAAAGTTGACCCCGATGCCCAATAGGGTGGTATTGGCGGCCAGCAGTCCGCCCCAGTTCTGGCTGCCTTCCAGGTTGGCATCAAACAGGTACTTCCGGCTGGGCGTCAGCCGGACCACGAAATCCACCGTATCCGTGCCGAGGCGGGGTATGGCTTCCACGTTGGCCAGCCGCCAGGCGCCCAGTGCATTCAGCCGGTTGGCGGTGCGTAAATGATTCTGTTGCCGGTAAAGGTCACCCCGGCGCAGGTGAATATTATCCACTACGATGCGGGGTTTAAAGGCATTCCGATAGGAAATGATGCGGTAATCCCGCAGGTAAGTGACTTTCCGCCGCGCTGCCAGGGCAGCGGTATCCGAGCCCAGGTCAGGATAAACCGTTACGTCACCAACATAATATTTCATCAGGTGGGTCGTATCCTCATCGCTCTTCAGGCGGAGCTCGACCGAAGCCGTAGGGTTCCTCCTCCGGCGCTGCAGTTCTTCGAGCTGCCGGGCCGTTTCAAACGGGTCTAATGTGGGCGTGATCGCAATACGTCCCACTGTATCCCAAACAGCAACCATGTCTTCCCGGGAGAAGCGCAGAAAGCCGTTGTTCCGGAATTCATCCACTAACCGGTCCAGCTCTGAAGAAATCAGCGGGGTACTGAAGGGTTCTCCCTTCCGGATGACTGCCTTCGGGCGCAGTGAATCGGTGACGCGCTGCAGGGTGTCGTGCATCCCCTTATGTGCCGGGGTCACTTCACCGCCGATCAGGCTGTCGTGTGCCAGGTTGTACCATACCGTATCGATACGGAACTGGATACGCGGCTCTACCCGGAAGTTGACCGAAGTACGCAGTTCACCGGTTTTGGCCAGCGTATCGATGTCCACGGTATAGGAGAGGGAATCGCGGTAATAGCCGAGGGAATGCAGCAGGTCGGTCATGTACAGGAGTGACTGGCCGGCTTTGAGGCTGTCGAATACAGGCGG
>DATAGL010000213.1:0-4063 GCA_036263755.1 Chitinophagaceae bacterium
GGCTCGGCTCGAAACCTTTTCTGATCGCAACCTCTTCCTTTCTGTAGGAAACTTCCTTCGGGATTGCTTCGCCTGTACTGCACATATACTCCGTATATATTCCGTTCATTTTCTGAATCAACGGAGTGTATACGGGGTATAAACGGAGTATATCGAAGAAAGGTCGAAGAAAAGCGGGACAAACCTGCAGTTTGGAAGAGAAGTTTCGCCCCGAGCCAAGGAGAAAAGGAGCAAAGGAGCCTTATCAACTCAGTCAACCGATCAACTAACTCCAAATTCCCAATTCCCAATTCCAAACTCCCAATCCCTACCTTTACCCCATGCACTACCAGCCCCTGCCCATACCGCCCGCCCTCGGCGGATCGGTGCGTGCGATCTGGCACCTCGAGAGCCCGGCTGCCGCGGCCTTTACCGCGCTGGCCGACGGCTGCCCCGGGCTGTTGCTGACCCTTTCGGGTGCAACCCTTTCGGAGGAGGGAGGCGCGCCCCTGCCCCCGGCGCTGCTTTACGGCCAGACCACCCGGCCCATTTCCCTGGCGGCTGCCGGGCCGTTCCGGATGGTGGTCGTTTATTTTTACCCTTCCGCCCTGCCAGCCGTCTTTGGCCTGGATGCCGGCGAATGGACCGACCGCTGCCTGGACCTTAACCTGGTAGATGACCGCAGCGCTGCCGTCCTGATGGAGCAGTTGTCCGGGGCCACGGGCACGGCGGGCCTGGCAGAAGCCCTGTCCGCTTTTCTGCTGGGGCAGGCGCGCCGCAGCCGGTACGTACTGCCGGGCGCCATACCCTATGCCCTGGAACGGATCCGTGCTACCGGCGGCAGCCTGGCCCTCCCGGCACTGCTCCGCGAACTGCACCTGACGGAGCGCAGCTTTCAGCGCCGGTTCAAAGAAGCGGTAGGCATTCCGCCCAAGCTTTATGCCCGCATCTGCCGGTTCCAGGACACCCTGCACCAGCTGCGCCGGCAGCAGTACGCCCTCCTCTCCGACATTGCCTACGAAAAGGAGTATGCCGACCAGTCGCACTACATCCGCGAGTTCCGGTCTTTTGCCGGCTGCACGCCCCTGCAGTACCACCGCCGGCTGCTGGAAGCCGTTCCCAGCCTTCCCCTGCGCACGTCCTGATTCTGTCGGTTTTCTTCTATTTTCCACGCCCCCGGCGGCGCAGCTTTGCTCCAAACGATTACATATGAAACTGATCATCTTTGGCGCTACCGGAAGCATCGGGCGCCACCTGGTGGCGCAGGCCCTGGAGGCCGGCCATACCGTGACCGCTTTTACCCGCCGCCCGGGAAAAAGCGCGGGGGAACACCCGCAACTGCACTACCGGGCAGGAGACGTGCTGCGGCCGGCCGATGTGGAAGCTGCCGTGCGCGGGCAGGACGCCGTGCTGTGTGCCCTCGGCGCGGGCCGTAAGGGCGGAGTACGGGCCGAAGGCACCCGGAACATCCTGCAGGCGATGGAAAAGGCCGGTGTACGGCGCTTCATCTGCCAGACCACCCTGGGTGCGGGCGACAGCCGGGCCAACCTCAATTTTTTCTGGAAACGCGTCATGTTCGGCCTCCTGCTGCGCGCAGCTTACCGCGACCACCAGCAGCAGGAAGCGTATATCCGCCAGAGCGCGCTGGACTGGACCATTGTACGGCCGGCCGCCTTTACCGATGGCGGGAAAACGGACCGCTACCGCCACGGGTTCGGGCCCGCCGAGCGGAATCTGGCACTCAAGATCAGCCGGGCCGATGTGGCCGCCTTTATGCTGCGGCAGCTGCAGGAAGACGGCTATCGGAGACGCGCGGCCGGCCTTTCCTATTGAAATAAATCCCCCTTTATTTGGAAGAGAAAATAAAGCCTCCTAAATTCGTAACCGAATGGTTACCTATTATGCGTCGTGATGCCTTCCAGGCCATAGCCGATCCTACGCGGCGGGCTATTATCCACCTGCTGGCCGGCCAGCGGATGAACCTGCATTCCGTGGCGGAGCATTTCCGCTGCAGCCGCCCGGCCGTATCCAGGCACATGAAGATCCTGCAGGAATGCGGGCTGGTAGTGGTGGAGCGGGAAGGCCGGGAGCACTATTGTACCGCGCAGCTGGAGCGCCTGCAGGAAGTGGCCCGGTGGGTAGGGCAGTACGACCGGTTCTGGACCGGAAAGCTGGAGGCGCTGAAAGAGTTCCTGGAATCCGGAAAAGAAGAAACCAATCAATAAATTCTTATGGCCATCGAAAGAAACATCGGCATCAGCTGTATCTCGCTCCCGGTTGCCGACATCCGGCGCTCCTACCGGTTTTATACCGAAGCCTTAGGCTTTCCCGCACCGCCGCTGGCGGAGGGAGCCGACCATATGGCCTTTCGCCTGGGGCAGGGGCTTCATTTCGTGATCCTGCTGCGCAGTGATTTCGAAGTGTACGGCACCGGGGCAGGCGTGACGCTGGCCGGTCCCGGCCAGGCGGGATGTGTGCTGAGTTATTTCGCCGGGAGCAAAGCGGAAGTGGACGGGGTGCTGCAGGGAGTGGCGGCTGCCGGTGGCCGGGTAACGCCGCCCAAAGAAGAAGCCTGGGGCTATGCCGGCTTTTTTTCGGACCCCGACGGGCACCTTTGGGAGGTAATGTACAATGCCCGCCTGAACGATGCTTTTTCCTCTTAAAACCTTTGTTATGATACTTGCAACAAAACCGCTGATCAAGGAAGTTTTTATCAACGCCCCGGTGGAACGCGTCTGGAAGGCGCTGGTCACTCCCGAAGAAATGAAGCACTGGTACTTCGACCTGCCCGGTTTTCGCGCCGAGCCGGGCTACACCTTTTCCTTTCCCGGTGAATCGGAAGACGGCACCCGCTTCATCCACCATTGCCGCGTAACCCGGGCGGAGGCGCCGCACCTGCTCGCCTATACCTGGACGTACGAAGGCTTCCGCGGAACGTCTGAAGTCACCTTTGAACTGTCTGCCGAAGGAGCGGGCACCCGCCTGCGCCTTACCCATGCAGGGCTTGAATCCTTTGCCGGCCAGCACCCCGGCCTTGACCCGAAGAACTTCGACGCGGGCTGGGAGGATATTGTGCGCCGGCAGTTGAAGGCATATGCGGAGAGGTAGTTGAACAGTTGAACAGTTGAATAGTTTACAAGTTGATAGAGAGAGAAATAAGCAATATTCAATGTTCAATAGGCAATACTCAAGGTGCGCAGGCCGAAATGGGTCGCTCGGCAGCACAATGCCTCATGGGTTACATTGATTTTGCACAGCGGAAACGGAGGAGCAGAGGTAGGAGAATTGTTTATAAACGCTTTTTGCTTAGCAACGAATTTACTTATGACTCTGGTCCTTTGTTGCCGCTGTGCGCAACCTTTCCTGCATCCTCAAACTATACCCAAAAAAAACACATTTATACTCACCTGAGCATTGCGTGTTGAACATTGAATATTGCTTATTTCCCTCTCTATCAACTTGTAAACTATTCAACTGTTCAACTATTCTGGAAGAGCAACCAGCCACCGCCCACTGCACCTCCTTCCCCAAATTGTAGAATCGCACCCCTTTCCCCAACTTGGAACGGTTTTTTCTTAACAATACCTTACGCAGTTCTGCGGATGGGCAGTTTTTCCGATTGCCTAAGCCTCACTTCAAATTCATTTTGCAAGCTTAAACAAAACGAACCATGCCTCAGACAAAAGCACCTTTCAAGAAAGTATTGATTGTGGAAGACGAAGGGGATATGTGTCTTCTGCTGAACATCCTGCTCAACGGAAAAGAAATGGAGCTGGATCATGTAAAGACCATCTCGGCCGCCGACGAATACCTCCAGAAAGAGCAGCCTTCCGTGATCATCCTCGACAACAAGCTGCCCGACGGTTTCGGTATTGACTTTATCACCTATGTAAAGAAAAAATATCCCTCGGTAAAGATCATCATGATCTCCGGATACGACGGTGCCGCCATTGACGTGGCCCTCGAGAACGGCGCCGATGTGTTCCTGGAAAAACCCTTTACGAAGGATCAGCTCTACTCCGCCATCCAGCGGCTGATGAACGAGAGCGCTGTGGCGTAAACCTAATTGGCATTTATGAAAAAG
>DATAGL010000214.1:0-4229 GCA_036263755.1 Chitinophagaceae bacterium
CACGGCGGCGGCTGCGGCTGCAAGATCGCGCCGGGTGTGCTGGAAACGATCCTCCACAGCCATTTTACCCTTCCGCAGGAAGGCCGCCTGCTGGTAGGCAACCACAGCCGCGACGACGCCGCCGTGTACGACCTGGGTAACGGAACAGCCGTGATCAGCACCACCGATTTTTTTATGCCCATCGTCAACGACCCGTTCGATTTCGGGCGGATTGCCGGGGCCAATGCCATCTCCGATGTATATGCCATGGGCGGCACCCCGCTGATGGCTATAGCCATCCTGGGCTGGCCCGTGGACAAGCTGCCGCCGGAAGTGGCGCGCGCCGTGATTGACGGAGGCAAGGCGGTCTGCCGTGAGGCGGGTATTCCGCTGGCGGGCGGGCACAGCATCGATGCGCCCGAGCCTATATTCGGACTGGCAGTGACGGGACTCGTTTCTCTTGAAAAATTGAAACGCAACAATACGGCGCAGGCCGGCGATTACCTGTACCTGACCAAGAAGCTCGGCGTAGGGGTGCTGTCTACCGCGCAGAAACGCGGCCTGCTCACCAGGGCACACGCCGAGCAACTGCTGGCGCAGGTGACAAAGCTGAACCGGCTGGGCGAATGCCTCGGATCGGTAGCCGGCGTGACCGCCCTTACGGATGTTACCGGGTTCGGGCTGCTCGGGCACATGGGCGAAATGGCGCGCGGCAGCGGCCTGTCGGCCGAACTCTATTTCGGGGAAGTGCCCCTGCTGGACGGCACCTACGATTACCTGGCCCAAAAAGTGGTTCCCGGGGCCACGCGCCGCAACTGGGACAGTGTAAAGGAAAAGGTGGTTCTAGGGGCCGGACGCAACGAAGCGGATGTGGTGCCGGTGTTGTGTGATCCGCAAACCAACGGGGGGCTGCTCGTGGCCGTACGGGAAGAGTCCCGGGCGGAGGTGGAAGCGCTCCTGGCCGCGGAAGGGTATGGTGATTTCTGCCGGCCGGTGGGCCGCCTGCTGCCGGATGCAGGCTGGTGGATCCGGGTGCTGTAAGTCCTGGAGGCCGTGCCGGCAAAAAAAATTGCAGGTACGCACACCGGTCCATGACGTGCAACCGGAAAATTTATCAGGTGAAAAGCATTTTTCCTTTTTCCGCCAATTGATATATTTGCACCCGCTGCCAACTTAGCTCAGCTGGTAGAGCATTTCATTCGTAATGAAAGGGTCGTCGGTTCGAGTCCGATAGTTGGCTCTCCGGTCACTGGTCTATTGAGAAAATTCAGCCATAGTAGACCAGTTGAAACGTTAATCAATGAAAAAGAAAAACCCGTGATCGTGTCACGGGTTTTTCTTTTTCATGCGGTTGACATTCAGTTAACGGATCTGCACTGCACACACACGCTCTTCACTCCTTATCAACTGATCAGCCGGCAAACGCTTGCTTGGGAAAAATTAGTCGTCAATCTTCTGCTTCAGGATCGTACCGTTGTTGTCCACCAGGAGCTTCACGGTTTCGTCTTCACCTTTCTTCAGTTTGATCTCGAAGGCCTGACGGTCTTTCCAGGTTTCTTTTTCTACTTTCTCCACGGTATAATCCTTGTACTGGTCGGCCAGCATGCGGCTGATGCCGATGGGCAGCAGGGATACATCGCGCAGGGTATAGGCGCTTCCTACCCAGGCACCGTTGTCCTCATACCAGGCATGATAACGCTCGGGGCCTACGTTGAAGGTAACCATGTAGTCGGAGGTGTCCAGCGCAGGCCAGCCGGCCAGTTCCCAGTCCACCGGTGTCATGGCAGCATCATAGCGGCCCCACACCACGTTGGTGGCACCGGGATAGAGTGCCTGGAAGCTATATTGGATATTGTTCGGAACATTATAGGCGGCGTTATCAGAAGTGCTTTGAATCCGGGACGTGCTGCACGATACCAGCAGCCCTACGGCCGCTACCAGGCTCAGAAATGTCGCTTTCATACGTTTGTGTTTTTTATATGGTTAATGGCGGAAACAAAAGCTTCCACCCACCCGTATTCAAACACTTTGCCAAAAGCATAAGCGGGCTGTTCACTCGCCGGCTCTTTACTAAAGTTACACGGGGCTGCGCAGTTCACCCGTTGAACGGTTGATCGGTTGACCAGCAATGGAGTTACCAGAAAGGAAAGAAGAAACGTAATGCGTCGCGCAGAGAAGGAAACAACTGCATTTTAACTGGAAAAATATTTATGGTGCTTCAGTGCCGGGCCGAAATCTGTTGCAGGCTTGTGCTTACTTCCGGATCGAGAGTATGCAGGGAAAATATTTGTTCGTCATCGGTGGCTTCAGGCAACCAATCAACGGTTCAACTTTTTCATTCTTATTCTGCAGCAATAGTCAGATTGCGGAAGGTACCACCCGATCCGGAGCCGGTCCAAAGCCCGATGCGCTGCCCCTTTCCGGGATTCAGCCGCGGTACCCGGAGGCTCGGCGTAGTGGACTCGTTCACATACACCAGCACCTCTGACGGGCGCACCTGGATGCGTGCATGGAACCAGCCGTTCGGGTCGGGCACCGGGTTCACTGCTTTTTCAAATTCGGCATTGCGCTCGGTGCGCAGCCGCTCCCAGGTGTATTGCGGATGACTGATGTACTGCACGGCATGAATGCGCCGCACCGAGTCGGTCGACCGGAAATTGAACGGCCGGAAATACACCGCTTCATACGTGCTGTCGTTGACGCCCTGGAAGGCAATACCGATGAAGCTCCGCTGAAGCACGTCTTTTCCTTTAAGGTCCACTTCTATGGTACCGGTAGTAAACGAATGGCCCTGGATCCAGGCCAGCCCCTGACCTTCCTGCTCGGTAAAGGCCACTCCGCCCCGGTGTGCCGTATCGGCCGGCATCCACTGCCGGTTGACGGCCTGCAGCCGGCCGCTTTGCTGCAGCTGCAGCAGGTTGACGGATTGTTTTTGCTGGGCGGCAGACAGCAATGCCCAAAAGAGCGAGCAGGCGATAAGGAATGTACGCGTCATCATGTATTAAAGATAAATCAGGCCGGCACAAACTGCAAAAGCGCCCATCCGGGATTTCAGACCGTTCCTACCGGATCCCTGTTTCTTTCAGATTGCCGGAGCGGGCCGGCAGCCCCGTTGTTTCGTACCATCCGTTTGCTTACGACTACCTTCGCGGCATGACCGCACCGGGGCACCAGTACTTCATCATCAACAAACCGTATGGCATGGAATCGCAGTTCATCAGCCAGTACCGGCACCCGCTGCTTGGTGATCTGCAGTATGCTTTTCCCGAAGGCACGCATGCCATCGGGCGGCTCGATAAACCTTCGGAGGGACTGCTCCTGCTGACCACCAATAAAAAGATCACGCGGCTCCTGTTTCAGGGTGAGAAGCCCCATGCGCGCATGTACCTTGTGCAGGTCAGCGGACAGATCACCGACGAAGCCATTGCACAGATACGCGCGGGCGTACCGATCCGGGTGGAAGGCGGCGGCTATTATACCACGCAGCCCTGCGCCGCCGAGCGCGTCACCGATCCGCAGGCGCTGTACCCGCATGTCGGAGAGCATGATCAGCCCCGTACTTCCTGGGTCCTTATCACGCTGACGGAAGGCAAGTTCCGGCAGGTACGCAAAATGGTGCAGGCCGTGCGTTTCCGCTGCCGGCGCCTCATCCGCCTGCGCATCGAAAACCTCGGGCTCGACGGACTGGAACCGGGCGGTGTGCGGAAGCTGAGTGAAGAAGATTTCTTCCGGTTGCTGTTCGGAAAGGAACCGGAAGAAAGGGAGCAGCAGGCAGGAGGGGAAAGTTGATCCGTTGATTGGTGGATGGGGCAAAAAAAGAAATATGCAATATTCAATGCTCAAGGTTCCGTGGTAAGTGTTCAGCAACAGCCATCCTACTGATGCAGTATCCATGATGTCTTTCATCTGTAGCTCAGACAAATTCCGGAAAAAAGCGCGGTAAATTTTTTTGTGTGCGGAATATGCATGTATATTTGTCTACTCATTTAGTAGACTATTCACCGGCAAGCTTCCGTTAATCGCCAGCGGCTGTTTGCTCCTTAACCTATAAACTGTAATGTATGCGTATTAGCCCGACTAATTCCATGCCTTTACCGGCGATGTCTTTCCCGTTGAACCTCCTCCGATTTTCTTGTTGTAACTGATCTGCACAGGCTGTTCTGCTGCCGGATGGCTTAGGAAACAGCCTTTCCCAGGAACAGGTGTTCCCGGAACAACAGTCCGGTCAACAGCTGGCATAAGAGTCGGCG
>DATAGL010000215.1:0-2981 GCA_036263755.1 Chitinophagaceae bacterium
GCACCCCGGAAGGAGTAAGGAAAAAGCAAAAAACAGGAACGTATTCCGGCTCATAAAGTTCATAGTAGTGGGGACAATACGCAGGATAAGGGCTTAAAGTTTCGTGATGCCGGCAAACAGGCGGTCGATCCGTTTGCGGTCTTCGTCGAAGATCTCCTTCTGCGTACCCAGTACAAAATACAGCGAGCCCTTAAGCGTGGAGTAAATAAAGGCCCGGTACCGGTACGTAACGCCGCCATACGCCAGTTCCAGGTAATACCCCGCACCGGGAAGGCCATTGATGGTATCCGGGAACGGCGTATAGGAAAGAATGGTACCGGTTCCCCTCCATTGCTCCCGGACCGAGGCTTCCAGCTCATCGAGCGGAAGGGCCAGGCGTGAATCGGACAGGGAAGCGGTGAGGGCGCCGTCTTTGGACCGGAAAGTGGCATCAAAGGAATCCGCTTCGCCGGTGCTGCTGGTATCGCAGTTCCATTCCGAAGGATCATAGGCGACGGCGTAGCGTTTGAACCGGCTCAGGTAGCGTGCGCCCGGCTTCCGGCCTGCCTGCTCTTTCCCGGATGCGTCCTCCTTGGGCAGATAGCGCCAGGTTCCGTCCGGCAGCAACTGCACCACCCGGCCGTCCGGAGTATTCAGGATGTACTGACCGGCGGCGGTGACCGAAAAAAAGAGGGCGGAAAAAAGAAAAAAGAAGGCGGTTGCCCGGGACCGTGCATGCATACAGTTGGATTTGGTTACTGACCCGGCAGGTTGCCGACAGGCGGCCCCGGCCGGGATACGGGAATGAAAGTAGGCAATGCCTGCGGGACGGCAAAGCTCAACCCCTGTTCAAGGAGCCGGCGCCGGAACGGCCTCCGCGCGCCTCCTTTTCCGGATGGGCAACCGCTTCCCGTAGGTCAGCCCGCGCCAGAGCCACTCCAGCGGGCCAAAGTCGAAATGGCGCATCCACAGGTGGCTGAAGGCCACCTGCAGCGCAAACACGGCGAGGGCCACGGGCATGTACACCGCAGGTCCTACCCGGGCACCCAGGCCCGCCCCGATGCCGAAGTACAGCGCAATACCCAACACTGTCTGCCCGATGTAATTCGTCAGCGCCATGCGGCCGGCCGGCTCCAGCCACCGGAGCCGGCGCCCTGCTCCCGCCGTATACCAGAGGGCCAGCGTGCAGGCATAGCCGATGGCCAGCGGGGCCACGTTCAGCGCATAGGTAAGGGTATCCCAAAGGCCCGCCGCGGCCGGCAGGGCCCTGCCGTCCTGCCCGAAATAAGCATGGGCAATGCCTGCCGGAATGCCGATGCCCAGGCACCAGGCCCGTACCCGCCGCAACAGCGGGGCTTCTTCCGCTACCCTCAGGTATAACCGGGTGCGTCCGGCATACAGTCCCAGCAGGAACATTGCCAGCACCTTCGGTACGCGGTTCGTGTCGAGCCTCGTCTGCCAGCTCCACCAGAAGCCCGACCGGCACCAGGCGAGCAGGTCGCTGTAGCGGTCGTGGGTAATCAGCCAGGAAGAAATGTTGGCTTCGGTAATGCCGGCTTTGCGGTCGAGCTTCGTGGCCTGCTCCAGGAACGGCCGGCTGATGTTCCAGGCTCCGTCCGAAGCCACTTTGAGCACATCGAACAGCAGCGGCAGCAACAGCAGGGCAACGGACCACCCGAGCAACACCCGGTTGCTGCGGTGGCGGAACAGGGGCAGCAAGGCCCCGATAACGGCATAAAAGAACAGGATGTCTCCGTCCCAAAGGAGAAAGCTGTGAGCCAGCCCGAACAGCAGGAGGAAGAACAGGCGCCGGTAAAAAAAATACAGGCCTTTGCCGGACTCCTCCGCCTTCCGGAAGAACAGGATGGCGAACCCGATACCGAAAAGCAGGGAGAACAGGGAATAGAATTTACCTTCTATAAACGCCAGGTGAAAGAAGGAAAACCAGCGGTCCGCCGCTGCCGTGGGCAACAGCGCCAGCGCCTCTTTTTGCTGAAAGATGTACAGCGAAAAATAACCGGCATTCGCCAGGCAGATGCCCAGCAGGGCAAACCCGCGCAACACATCCAGTACGGCGGCGCGCTGCCCCTGCTGCACCGGGTTGATGGAAACAGACTGCATTTCGGGAAAAGGACAGTGCGTGATGAAAAGCCGCAGGTTCCGCCACAGGGCCGGCAGCTGTCCATACTGCCGGCTTCCGCCCGGTAAATTATCCCAATCGCCCCGGAAGTGCAAGGCGGAAAGCAAATGGGGTGCGGTGCCCATTCCACTTCCCCTTGCCCATCAAAAGGGAACGGGTACCGGGCGTTTCGGAAATAGATTCGTTATCCCCGGTTAATAAGCGTAACTTACCCCTATTCACCCAAAGCTTCTGACCGTCCGCTTCGCTTACACTTTCTGACGGATTCCCCCTTTCGAAGCAGCTTTCTCTGAATATTCTTTCCGGAACAACAGTAGCGTCCGCATTCCTGCTTGCCCGCCCCGGGTGGAGCCCGCAGCCGCACGCTTCGCTGTTGTCCGTTTATCATTAAAATAAAAATTATGAATAAGAACAAGTATCTGATGGTCCTGCTGGCGGTATTGATCTCCGGCCTTTCCGCCCACGGCCAGGTGTACAAGACAGTAGCCGATACGGCGCAGCTGAACAAGGAGTTCACCGAAGTAAGCAACGACATTGCCACGCTGACCGCAAAACTCACGGTTGCGCGCAACAACCTGCCCGGCGTACGCACCAAAGCCGAGTCGGCCGACACGGAGGCCCGCACGGCTGCCGACAACAACAGCACCCATGCCCAAAAGGCCACGGGGACCAGCGTAAAAGAAGCCCGCAAAGCGAAGCGGATTGCCAAGAAAGCCTACCGCGAAGCAAAGGACGCCCGGGAAGCGAACAACGACGTAAGCGACCAGAACGAACGCATTGCCGAGCTTACCGGCCAGCTGGCCCGCAAGCAGGAACGGCTGGACCAGCTGACCGCTATGCGCACCGCTATCCTTGCCGGGAC
>DATAGL010000216.1:0-3709 GCA_036263755.1 Chitinophagaceae bacterium
ATCTGGCCCACGCCCTTGTGGATCACCGAAACGAGGATCTCCTGAGTGGAGAGCTTCTGCAGCGAGTCGGACAGGGCTTCCACCGAACCGTCCACGTCGCCCTTGATGATCACCTTCAGTTCCTTGAAGGAGCCCAGGGCCAGGCGGCGGCCGATTTCGTCCAGCGTAATATGCTTCTTGGCGCGCATGCCCTGCTCGCGCAGGATCTGGGCCCGCCGGTTGGCGATCTCTTTGGCTTCGGCTTCGTCCTCGTACACCTTGAACTTCTCACCGGCCTGCGGGGCGCCGTTCAGTCCCAGGATCAGTACCGGCGTGGAAGGCGGTGCTTCGTTCACGCGCTTGTTCCGTTCGTTGAACATCGCTTTCACGCGGCCGTAATACTGGCCCGATACCACGATGTCGCCGTTGTTGAGCGTACCGTTCTGTACCAGGATAGTGGCTACGTAACCGCGGCCCTTGTCCAGGGTGGCTTCCACGATGGTACCGGAAGCTTCGCGGTCGGGGTTGGCCTTCAGCTCGAGCAGTTCGGCTTCCAGCAGGATCTTTTCCAGCAGCAGGTCGATATTGAGGCCCTGTTTGGCGGAGATTTCCTGGCTCTGGTATTTACCGCCCCAGGATTCCACCAGCAGGTTCATACCGGCCAGCTGTTCATAGATCTTCTGCGGGTTGGCGCCTTCCTTGTCGATTTTGTTGATGGCGAAGATCATCGGTACGCCGGCTGCCTGCGCGTGCGAAATCGCTTCCCGCGTCTGGGGCATGATGGCGTCGTCGGCCGCAATCACGATCACGGCCATGTCCGTCACCTTGGCACCGCGGGCCCGCATGGCCGTAAAGGCTTCGTGACCGGGGGTATCGAGGAAGGTAATGTCTTTTCCGTTGGGCAGGTTCACCTGGTAGGCACCGATGTGCTGGGTGATACCGCCGGCTTCACCGGCTACCACCGTGGCGCTGCGGATGTAGTCGAGCAGCGAGGTCTTACCGTGGTCCACGTGACCCATGATGGTCACGATGGGCGAACGGGGAACCAGCTCGTCTTCGTCGTCGGTGTCATCCACCTCTTCCATTTCCATCTGCTTCTCCATGTCGATGAACTCCACGTCGAAACCGAATTCGGAAGCTACCAGCTCGATCACCTCGGCATCGAGGCGCTGGTTGATGGATACCATGATGCCCAGGCTCATACACTTGGAGATCACTTCGGCAAAGGAAACGTCCATGAGGTTGGCCAGCTCGCTCACCGAGATGAACTCGGTTACCTGCAGCTTGTTGTCCTCCATGCCGTCCATCTGGTCCGACATCTCCTGGCGCCGTTCGCGGCGGTATTTTGCTTTCAGGCTCTTTCCGCGGCCTGTGGAACCGGCCAGCTTGGCCTGCGTTTCCTGGATCTTCCGCTGGATTTCCTTTTCATCGATCTGCTTGTCTTCGCGGCGTCCGCCGGTACCGGCCTGGCCGGCCCGCTGTACGTTGAAACGGCCGCCTCCGCCTGCCGGGCGGTTGCCGCCGGGCTGTACGCCACCGCGGCCGCGGTTGCCCGCCTGCTGGCCGCCGGTTGCCCCGCCGGGTTGGCCGAAGCGGTTGCCGCCGGACTGGGCGGCGCCGGGTCCGCGCTGGATCTCGGGGCGGGTACCGTCTTTTTTCTCGATCGGGATCCGCTTCCGCTTCCGCTTTTCATCGGCTTTGGGACGGGTATCGCTGTCTACGGGCAGGTTGATCTTGCCTAATATTTTCGGGCCTTCAATGCGTTCGGCTCTGATGTTCTCGATCACGGGTGGTGCTTCCTCCTCCGCTGCGGCGGGGGCTTCGGTGTGTTCGGCTGCCACGGCCGGTACTTCCGGTGCGGCGGGCTCGGGTTGCGGCTCGGGAGCCGGTGTTTCTGCTACCGGCGCGGGCTGCGGCTCGGCAGGGACCTCGGGCGCTACAGGGGCAACCTCCGGCTGGGGCTTTTCCTCCGGGCGCGGGGCGGTTACGCCCTTCTTCGGCCGGGTAGAGGAGTCGATGGCCGACAGGTCGATCTTGTTGATGATCTTCGGTCCTTCGATCTCGGGCGCGTCGATCCGCACCACGCCGGGGTCTTCGGCGGGCGGGAGCGATACCTCCGGCTCGGGGGCCGGCGGCGGCGGGGGCGGAGGTGCGGGGGCGGGCTCCGGCGCAGGCGCAGGGGCCGGCGGGGCTTCTTCCACCACCACGGGTGCCGGCTCTTCTTTCTTCGGAGCCTTCTTTTCCTCCTTTCCGCGGAAGAGGACTTCCTCTTCATCGCGCTTCTTGCGGGCTTCGGCGGCGGCGCCTTTGGGCAGATCGATCTGGTCGCTCTTCATTCTAGCCACCTTGTCGCTCTGAAACTCGGCCTGCAAGGCACGGTACATGTCTTCCGTGAGCTTGGAAGTCGGCTTCAGGTCGTCTTTGGGAAAACCCTTGCCTACCAGGAAGTCCACCAGGGTTTCTTTCCCAATGTTGAACTCCTTGGCCGCGGCCATTAACCTTGGTGTTGTTGTTTCTGCCATTAATGCTTTTTAGATGCTATTTTCTTTATTGCTCGTGTGCTGCGTGCATCCTGGATCCGGAAGTTATTTTACGGAAGTAAATACCGCTTACGGGAAAAGGTAACCCTTCACGATCGGCGACTCCCGGATTTCCCGAACAAAAATCACGCTGATTATTCTTTTTCAAATTCGGCCTGCAGCACCCGGCGCACTTCCTGGATCGTTTCCTTTTCCAGGTCGGTCCGGCGCTCCAGCTCATCTGCGGTGAGTTCCAGCACACTGCGGGCGGTATCGCAACCGATGCGCTTGAACTCGTCGATCACCCAGCTTTCAATTTCGTCGCTGAATTCTTCCAGGTCGATGTCGAACTCTTCCACCTCACCTTCGTTGTCGCGGTATACGTCGATCTCAAATCCGGTCAGTTCGCAGGCCAGCTTGATGTTCACCCCGCGGCGGCCAATGGCCAGCGACACCTGGTCGGGCTTCAGGTACACGTTGGCGTGCTTGTCGTCCTGGTTGATCTCCATATTGGTGATCCGGGCCGGCGTCAGCGAGCGCTGGATGAGCAGCTGGATGTTCGAGGTCCAGTTGATCACGTCGATGTTTTCGTTTTTCAGCTCCCGCACGATGCCGTGGATCCGGCTGCCTTTCATACCCACGCAGGCACCCACCGGGTCGATCCGGTCGTCGTAGGATTCCACCGCCACCTTGGCGCGCTCGCCCGGGTCGCGTACGATTTTCTTGATAACGATCAGTCCGTCGAAGATTTCCGGCACTTCTATTTCCAAAAGCTTTGCCAGAAAATCGGGCGAGGTGCGCGACAGGATGATCACCGGCGAGTTGTTCTTCAGGTCCACCTTCTTCACCACGGCGCGGATGCTTTCCCCTTTCTTGAAATAATCCTGGGGAATCTGCTCGCTTTTCGGCAGGATGAGCTCGTTGCCTTCCTCGTCGAGGAGCAGGATCTCTTTTTTCCATACCTGGTATACTTCGGCGGAGATGATCTCCCCGATGCGGTCGTTGTATTTTTTGGCCAGTACGTTCTTCTTCAGGTCGGAAATGCGGCTGGCCAGGGTTTGCTTGGCGGCCAGGATGGCGCGGCGGCCGAAGTCGTACAGGTCGATGCCTTCGTACAGTTCTTCACCCACTTCAAAGTCCGGTTCGATCTTCACGGCGTCGCTGTAGGCGATTTCGGCATTGGGATCTTCCACGGTGCCGTCTTCCACGAT
>DATAGL010000217.1:0-2169 GCA_036263755.1 Chitinophagaceae bacterium
GCTGGTTGTAATCGAGCGGGTAGAGCCAGTCGCGGCGGGCCTCATCGTAAATGCCGCCGGTCCAGGCGCGGGGCGAAGGGTCGATCTCGAACTGGTAACCGTGCACGCGGCCGTTCTGGTAGTCGGCCTTACTCAGGCTGCGGAACTGCACGCCCGAGTTCATGGCGCTGTCCAGCCGGAAATCAAACTCCAGGATAAAATCACCGTATTCCTTTTCGGTGGCCATGAACGAATTGGGCTCGCCGAATACGGTCGTGCCGATGATCTCTCCGTTCTTGACCGCGTATTTCGCTTTGCCGTTCAGGGGCTTCCATCCGCTCAGGTCCCTGCCGTTGAAAAGGGTGGTCCATTTCGGACTGCCGGAGGCGGCTGCCGCCAGGGTAAACAACAGGAGGAAGGCAAGGGAAAATAATTGCTTCATATAGCGCATTCGTTTTAAGGGAGGCTGCTTCAGGCGACTTCCGGAGAAGGGCCTTTTCCAAAAATGGCAAAAATCCGCCACTCTCCGAAACTAAGTTACGGAAACGATTGCGGGTGTGGCATAGCCAGCCGGACAGCAGCATTGTGTACTCACCCTCAAGCGCACCCATCTTTGGCCGAAGCTTGGCACGTTCTTTTATTCTCCAAAACATACGGCAATGCGAACGGCAGTCCGGGCGTCCGGACAGGAGATTCTGCAGACCGGAAGAAAATCTAAAGCTATGATCGTTACAGAAGAACAGAAAAGGGAAGCGCATGCCTTTTACCATGAGGCCCTGGTGCTGCTGAAAGAATGCGGCGCGCCGTTTATGCTGGGGGGCGCTTTTTCCATGTTTCACCACACCGGCATTTACCGCGATACGAAAGACCTGGACGTGTTTTGCAAGGCCAGCGATTACCCGAAGATCCTGAAGTTTTTCCAGGGCAAGGGCTACGAGGTACAGGTATATGATGTGCGCTGGCTGATGAAGATTTACAAGGGCGAATATTTTATCGATATCATTTTCGATACCACCAACAATATCTGCACCGTAGATGATACCTGGTTCGAGCATGCACCTACTACCGAGTTTGCCGGTGTATCGGATATTAAGATGCTGGCGGCCGAAGAACTGATCTTCTGCAAAAGCTATGTGCAGAACCGCGAGCGGTACGACGGGGCCGACATCAACCACGTGCTCCTGAAAAAAGGAAAGGACCTGGACTGGAAGCGCCTGCTGCGCCGGCTCGACCGCCACTGGCACCTGCTGCTGTCGCACCTGCTCCTGTTCCAGTTCGTTTATCCATCCGACTACCGGGAGATCATTCCCCAATGGCTGTTTGAAGAACTGCTGGAACGCGCCCGCACGCAATACGACCTGCCTTCGCCCATGGAAAAAGTGTGCAGGGGTACCATCATCGACAATACGCAATACCAGGTGGATGTAAAGGAGTGGGGCTACCTGGCCAGCACCATCAAAACCACATAGCATATGGAAGGAACTACAAATGCAACCCGCATCGCGGCCATCGGGGACATCCATGTGCGCGAGAACGACCGCGGGAAATGGGTGGAATTTTTCAAGGATGTTTCGCGTAAGGCCGACGTTCTGCTGATCTGCGGCGACCTTACCGATACCGGTGATGAAGGGGAGGCGCAGGTACTGGCCGAAGACCTGAAGGCCTGCAGCATCCCGGTCGTGGCGGTACTGGGTAATCATGACTTTGAAAAAGGGCGGCATAAACTGATCCGGCAGATCATGCTGAAAGAAGGCGTGCACATGCTGGACGGCGAAGCGGTGGTGATCGGTAAGGTGGGCTTCGCCGGCGTTAAAGGGTTTGGCGGCGGCTTTGATAACCACATGCTCTCCATGTTCGGGGAAGGGGCCATGAAGGCCTTTGTGCAGGAAGCGGTAGACGAAGCCCTGCACCTCGACCGGGCACTGGCCCGGCTGGATGCCGAGTATGAGGACCTGAGCAAGATTGCCGTACTGCATTATGCGCCCATCAAGGAAACCGTAGCCGGTGAGCCCGAAGTGATCTTTCCTTTTCTCGGCTCGTCGCGGCTGGCCGAACCGCTGAACCGCCGCGGCGTAGTGGCGGCCTTTCACGGCCATGCCCACATCGGCACGCTGGAAGGGCAAACCTCCGCCGGCGTGCGCGTATTCAATGTGGCCAAGCCTATCCTGAGCAAAGCGGGGATGCCGTTCT
>DATAGL010000218.1:0-6180 GCA_036263755.1 Chitinophagaceae bacterium
ACCCATTCGTCGCGCTGGGTTTCGTAAATGCGGACGACCGGCTCGTGCAGCAGGCCCCGCAGGGCTTCATGGCTGGCGATGAGCTCTTTACTGAGGCCGTTCATATGGTGAATAAGCCGCTCGGTATTGCGGCTGATGAGGGTCTTGGACACATCGAGGATGGACTGCACCGAGCGGTAGTTGTGTGTGAGCACCACCTTCAGCAGGTCTTTATCGTAGGCCTTGGCGAAGGCCGACATGTTCTCGATGTTGGCGCCCTGGAAGCGGTAGATGCTCTGGTCGTCGTCGCCCACCACGAATACGTTGGGCTTTTCCCAGAAGTTGATCAGCAGCTCCACGATCTTGTTCTGCGCGCCGGAGGTGTCCTGGTATTCGTCCACCAGGATGTACTGGTACCGCTCCTGGTAGCCGGAGAGCAGGGCCGGATCGCGCTCGAAAGCCTCGATCACCCAGTTGATCATATCATCGAAGTCGTAGCGGCTGCGCGCCCGCATAAGCTCCTGGTAGCGGGCGAACTCGGTGCAGGCGGCCCGGAGCTTTTCCATTTTCTCGCTTTCCTCGGCGATCTTGTCGAGGCGCACGTCGCCTTTTTTGTATTCCTTGGTGGCCCTTTTGCAGATATAGCCGTCGCGGTTCGGGAGGTCGGCCAGGTACTCGTCGATCTTCTGGCAGATATAGCCGGCCGTCCAGCCTTCGCGCTTCATCATCGAAAAAAGCGACTGCAGGGAGGTGATCTCGAAATAAACGTCGCCGCGGAAGCGCTTCAGCGGGTGGTCTTTCGGAAAGGAGTCGATCAGCTCCTTCAGCAGCTCGATGCGCTCGAGGTCGGAGATGGGATCCAGGGCCGTTTTTTCGAAGAGGGAAAGGTTTTCCTGGATCACGTCGTTGCAGAAGGCGTGGAAGGTGTAAATGTTCACCTTGTAGGCGTCGGGGCCGATAAAGGAAAGGAGGCGGCGGCGCATCGCCACCACGCCGGCATCGGTATAGGTGAGGCAGAGAATGTTGGAGGGGTCGGCCTGGGCGTCGCTGAGCAGGATGCGGCCGATGCGGGCGCTCAGGATCTGGGTCTTGCCCGTGCCCGGCCCGGCGATCACCATGACGGGTCCTTCGATCCGGTCCACGGCGGCGCGCTGCTGCTCGTTCAGCCGGGCATATTCCGCTTCAAAATGCTGCAACAGTTTTTCCCTAGGAGTGGTCATGGGTTAAAATTAGTTAATCTGCGGGATGTGGTTGGATTTACGATGTATGATGTACGATGTACGGCTTTTCCCGCGAAGACGCCAAGAACCGCAAAGGCGCAAAGAATTTTTTTGCGGCTTTGCGCTCCTTGGCGGCTTTGCGTGCAACAAAGCTGCCCTCAGAGGACAGTGGCTCCCAAAAAGCCCTTTTCAACTTATCAACAATTCAACGGATCAACTCTGTCAACTGATTCCTCCCTCTAAGTCAACCATTCTCCCCTTTTGGTTGTATCCTTGAGGGATTATTTTTCGCATGGAAAAAGTGCATCATATCAAGAGTGTCCAAAAACTGCCCGTTCCGCTGGAGAAGGCCTGGGCTTTTTTTTCGAACCCGGCCAACCTGGCGGCCATCACCCCGCCGTTCCTCAACCTGAAGATCACCAACCGGATCTACGGCGACGAGATCTACCCGGGGCAGATCATTACCTATAAAGTGAAGCCGGTGCTGAACATCCCGGTGTTCTGGATGACGGAGATCACGCACGTGGAGCCGGGCAAGCTGTTCGTGGACGAGCAGCGCAAGGGTCCCTATAAGCTCTGGCACCACCAGCACCACTTCAAGCCCGTGGAGGGCGGCGTGGAAATGACCGACATCGTGCACTACAGCCTGCCCTTCGGGCCGCTGGGCAGCGTGGCCCACGCCCTGGGCGTGAAGGGAAAGCTGAAGGACATCTTTTCGTACCGTTATTTCAAAGTAATTGAGCTTTTCGGGGACTGGCCGGGGGGAAGCGAGATGCGGCTGTATATAAAGTAGTATAGGTAGTATTGGTGGTATTGGTGGTATTGGTTTGGGCAGGGAGCAGGGCGGGCGTTGCACGCAAAGCCGCAAAGGAGCGCGGAGACGCAAAAAATTCCTTAGCGCCTTTGCGGAACTTAGCGTCTTTGCGTGCAACAAAAAAGCCACCGCAAGGATGGCTTCCTATTAACTTGTCAACGATTCAACTGTTCAACTCCTCATTCCTAACACCCAATTCCAAATTCCCTTATCCGGGTATCCGGCTGATATACTTCTCGATTTCCTTGATCTGGGACACGATCTGCGGGGTGGTGGGCTTCAGGGCCTTGGCCTTGCGGAAGAAGTCTTTGGCGGCGCGGAACTCGCGCTTGTTCATCATCAGCGAGCACATCTGGAGGTAGGCGGCTGCCTGGCTTTCCTTGTCGTGCAGGCCTTTGCGCAGGGCGGCGCGGATATAGCTTTCTCCCTGTTTTAAATCATTTTTCTGGAGGGCCAGCATGCCCATCTGCAGCAGGGAGGCGCCTTCGGCTTCCTTCATCGGCACGCCGAGATCCAGGCCTTTTTTCATGTTCAGTTCGGCAGCGTCGTAATCCTGGTTCATCATGGCCAGGTTGCCTTTGAGGGTATAATAGACTGAACGGATGGGTTTATACAGCAGGTTGGGGTATTTGACGCTCCGGATCACTTTTTCGGCTTCGGCGGTATTGCCGCTTTCGAGGTGCTCCTGGATGAGGCGGAGCGGTCCGAAGAAAAAATGGCCGGCTACCAGGACGATCCCAACGAGGTACAGGGGAAAGGCGGGCCAGAAGCCGGAGTAAATATTCGTCACAACGCCAAGGGCAATCAGGGCAAGACCGAGGTACAAACGGTACTTAATGAGCCAATTATAAAACTTCATAATGTAGTTAAGCGCAAAGATAAGGGGGGCGGGGCGGAGTTCGGAATCCGGCTGCCGGATTTGGGCGGGGAAGGACGGTTTATCGGCGAACGGGCCCCGGGGCAGGTTGTATCCGGATGGGGCCGGTGGGGTCGGCTGCTGGCGGGTGTGCCTGTTGAATAGTTGATCGGTTGATCCGTTGATCAGTAAAAAAGGGTGGCTTCATTCAGCAGGTTTCCCCGCCTGGGGCTCCGGCGGGTGTCTTCGGAGGGGCGGTACCTGGTTTTACCGCTGGTTGTCCGGGACCGCTTCGGAGCCGGGCCGGGAATGGGTTAAGCCTGGGCCGGGTCTGGGTAGGGTTTGATTCGGGCAGGAGCCGAACCGGTCCCGACCCAGACCCGAATCAAACCCGAAGGAGACCCGAATGGACACCGAAGCGGCCCCGAAGCCGTACCGAACAACTACCGAACAACACCGAACAGGTACCGAACAATACCGAACAAGTCCCGAACAAGAGCGAACAAACACCGAACAACTACCGAACAAAAGGCGGACAACACCCGAAGGAATACAGGCATTAAAGGCCAGGCGGGCCGGGAAAGCAGGCAGGCGGAACGCTTGCTGGTGCAGGACGCAGCCGTACGGAAACTGAAACCGCCCACCTTACCCGTTAAACCTTCAACTTTAAACGGTAAACGGCCAAACCCGTGAACTTGTGAACCGATAAACCCGTAAACTTCACTTCCGCCCCGGGTGGTCGTCGTTGATTTCCACCCAGTACCCGTCAGGGTCCCGGAAGTAGATCTGCTGGACGCCGTCCACCCGACGGGTAACGGCGGCGGGCTTGCCCGGCCAGTCCTCGTAGGGAATGCCGGCCTTTTTAAGCCGGTCGATAAAGACATTCATATCAGGTACCGAAAAGCACAGGTGGCTGTTCTTGTCGTGCGCCGTAACTGAAGCTGCGCCGGAGATCAGGTGCAGGTGGGCAGCCCCGCCCACGGAGAACCAGGTATGCCTTCCGTCGTGGAAAGGCTCGGGGATCGTGTCCAGGCCGATGAGGTGCTGGTAGAAGTCGGTGCTTCGCTTCAGGTCCTGCACGTAATGGGCAATGTGGTTGAGTACCGTCTTCTGCTGGCCCCGGGCGGAGGCAGCAAAGGCGAGGAGGATCAGGAGGAGGCCGGTGGCCTTCAGGGGCTTCATGGAGGAAATCTAGGCTGAAAAACGGGAACGGCAAAATCCGGTTTGTGTGCCCGCAATCCCTAACTTTGGCGGCCTATCAGGCCCGGTAGTTCAATGGATAGAATAGGAGTTTCCTAAACTCTAGATACAAGTTCGATTCTTGTCCGGGCTACCTGACGAGAAAGTTCGGCCAAATCGCCGGACTTTTTCTTTTTCGATCCCTCAAAACCCTTGCCCATACAGCAAAACAGCTCCAGGAAGGTGATTTGCTCTTTGGTTCGATACTTTCCGCCTTCATACACCAATTTTTCAGGGAATATCAAACCAAGAAATTTCTGCTTGCCCTCCAATTCTGCATCCGTATAGTATCCTTTCAAGTTACCCAACAACGTCATTCCATACTTCAGGTATGTTCCAAATGCATCGTCGGTCCCTTGCAGGTCAATAATCTGTTTCTTTAACCCAGCAATTTCCTTGGATAGATTATTCCTTAAAGTATTGTAACCCCACTTATCCAAATCCCCTGTTACCAGTTTTTCAGCCGCCTTTACGAGCATATGCTCCTTATCCTTGGCTGCTTTCTCCAACCGCTTAATGTCCTTTTCCCTGTCTCCTTCCTCGGTTTTAAAAATATCGTCCATTACAGCTAAATACAGCTCTGCTATGGCAGGATCAATAGAAAGACTATCCAGCCACATGGAAAAGGAACTGTGGGCTGTATCAGCCCTATGGCGCTCCTTGCAGCCGGGCTGGCAGTGGTAGTAGTAATACTCCCCTCCATTTCCTTTAGAGGCGCTTCCTGTCAGGTTTGACCCACAGGAGCTACAAACCAAGTATCCCCTTAAAGGAAGGCTTTCACTGGCCCGTTTTGGCTTTGCCTTGACCATCTTCTTGCCGGTGGCAACCATCTGTACCCGCTCAAAGAGCTCTTCCGAAACAATGCCCTCATGCAGGCCATTTACCAACTGCTCCGGTTCGTTCTTGTCAGCCGGCACTTTAACCAAGCCACAATACACCGGGTTATGGAGCATGTTCCAGAAAGCCGCCCGGCTTAACTTCAGACCCTTTTGCCTCAACTTATGGCGTACTTCTTCTTTTGCATAAAGGCCGGTAGCATATAAGGTAAATGCCTCTTTAACCAAGTCCGCCCGGTTGTCTTTAACTATGATGGGCTTATTGGTACTGTCCCGGTTAAACTTATAGCCTATAGGGGCATGTGCTACCCACCGCCCTTCTTTCTTTGCCCGTCTCATACCGGCAGCGGTATTCATGGCCCTGCGGTCATTCTCTACTTCAGGAGCGGTAAGGTAAATGCTAAGAATAAGCTTGTTTTCCGGCACATCCAGGTCCAGTTGCTGCTCTACGGTCTCCACCCTTATACCCAGCTTTTTGAGCGTCTGGATCATGTTAAGGGATTCCGTTACGTTCCTTGAAAACCGATCCCATTTAGAAACCAATAGGACATCTATTTGATGCCTATTGGCCTTGGCAAATTCCAGCAGCTTCTTAAACTCCGGCCGGTCGAATGTCTTGGCGGAATGGTCATCCTGGTAATGGGCAACAATATTGAAGCCTTTGACTGCGCAAAACCGCTCCAACTGCTCCTTCTGCGCTTTCAGGCTATAGCCCTTATCAGCCTGTTCATCAGTGGAGACTCTGGTGTAAATGATTGCGTTGGGCATCACTCTTTCGTTTTTGGGTGAACAGGAAATAATCCAGGCTACCCACTTGATAAAGGATTTCCCGGATACGTTTTATTTCTTCATCGGTGTACGTTTTGCCATTCTTTTTCAGAATTGAACGGCACTTTTCAATAGGGAGCATTAAAAAAAACTGCTTGCCCAAACTCCGGGGACTCCGGTCATTAAGGCTATATGCAATTATCTGGGGTTCTTCCCCTTTGTGAATTTCTTTTTAGTCTTACTTAGGATGGCTGTCACCTTTCCATCTTGCCGGATTATCTGGATATCCTGATAGTCTTCCTTTTCCAAAATCTCCTTAATCCGGGCATTGTTGTCATGGCGCTCCAGGCCTTCGAATAACTCCATTTCCCCGTTCTTAAACTTTACCTCTACGTTTTCATACTTCCCAATTCGAAGGAAGGCCAGCAATTCCATTTCTGTTACGCTAAAAGGCGAATCCAGGTCGCT
>DATAGL010000219.1:0-6149 GCA_036263755.1 Chitinophagaceae bacterium
GCACTGTCCAGCTGGGGCACCCCCCTGCGCAGCATGTGGCCGAAACGGTCCTCGGTTTCCAGTCCGTAATACATCAGGCATTTCGGGTTTTCGCAGTGACTGGCCCTTGCCGTGTCGCCGTGCGCCGAGTGCATGGGGAAATGGACATTCACCAATCCCATCAGATGGCCGATCTCGTGCAGCATTATGGAAGTCTCCAGCCGTGTGCGCCGGGGCTTGCCGATTTTATTGGAATTGTCGTGGATGGCTTTTCCATAGATCACGGCCGATGTATTGCGGTAGGCCCAGCCAAGGATTTTCGGGTCGGTGAATTCACCGTTCGTAAACAGCAGGTAAACGGCCAGCTCCGAGTCCCGGGTGAACAAGGTGCGGTTCCGCCGCTCCAGGGAGATGACCTGCTCGCGGGTGATCTGCCGCTCCGGCAGGGCGGGTATTTCCTTTTGCACGATCCGGATGCCGCCGGGCTTATGGAGGCGTTCCTCGAGGAAGGATTCCACCTGGGCCAGAGAAGCTTTGGAGGGAGCATAGCCGGGCATATACTGGATCTCGACCACCAGGGAAGTGTAGGTGGCATCCGTCAGCAGTTCCTGTGCGGAAGCACCCACGGGCCGGTTATCGAAGGAATGGTCGGCCGCCCGGTCGCCTGCTATGATTTTTACACAGCCGGCGAGGATCAGGCCCAGAAAAAAAAGGTACAGGTAACGGAGTTGCATAGGCAATTAAAGGACGGATAAAAAAAGGAGGAAGGGCGTTAAGGAAATGCGAATTGAGGTTTGATGTTTGCGGTTTGGCGTTTGTGGTTTGGCGTTGACTTCAGACCAGGTGCATTGCGGTTAATGCAAGGCGTAATGGAACGGATGTTCCCTTTGCCTGGTGTGGCCGTTGCATTCCGGCGGTTGCCTCCGATGCAATCGATCTTCCTTTCCGCAAATCCATTTCCTTATTCGGATCTATCCCCATTCTTGTGCTGCAGCCAGGGCTAATCCCGCATCAGGTGGTGGTCGAAGCCGGCGGCTACCAGCTCCTCAAAAGCAGCCCAGACGTCCCCGGGAATTTCCTGGTGGATCTGGAAGCCTTTGGCCGGGTAATACCGGATCCGCTGCAGGTCGCCTACCATGATATGAATCAGTCGTTCGACCGGGATCTCTTCAATGGGGTACGCTTCAAAAGAGATCTGCGGGGACGTAACGACCAGCTCTTTTTCCGGCCAGTTCTTTTTAAACGTGGCATAGCTCCTGCGCTCCATGTACGGCTTCTGCACCACGATAAAGGAATGCGGATCGAGCCCGTGCTCCCGGAGCAGGCGCCGGGTGAACTGGATATTCTCTCCGGTGTTGGTGGAACGGTTTTCCACCAGGATCGCCTCCTCAGGCACCCCCAGCGAACGGGCAATATCAGCAAACTGGTCGGCCTCGGGAACGGTCCAGAGGTCCTGGGTAAAGTTGCCGAGCCCTCCCGAAAAGACCAGCAGCGGGGCCCAGCCCTCCAGGTATAACTCGGCGCCCCTGTTGGCCACGCGCAGGTCGTGACTGCCGAGGACAAGGATGCAATCACTTTTCTGCAACCGGTGATTCATATGATGATAATCCCATAACAGGCGGGCGGCCCGGAGTACGTCGGGCGTCAGTGAGGGTGCTGGCATGCGGCAAATCTATTTCACTTTTCAGAAACGCCGGTGATGGAACAACAAGGAAACCGGGGCCGCGTTATGACACCAACCGATACCGACTATGCGTTTTTTTCCTTCCCTGGCCCTGCTCCTCTATTCGTGTACTGACCCTGCCCCGAAGAAACCCCTTTTACAAAGCCGGCCTCCGGTGGCGGATTCCGTTGCTGCCCCTATCGTGCCGGTACAAACTCCGGACTCGTTCGCCAGCATCCGGGTGGACCCCCGCAAATCCCGAATCGGTTTCTATTGGAAAGACGCCAGCGGCCAGCTCCTCCGCAACCTTTCGACCCTGCGGGATACACTGGCGGCCCGCGGACATCAAATTCTGTTTGCCATGAATGGCGGGATGTATACCGAAGACCTGTCCCCACTGGGCCTGTACATAGAGAACGGTAAAATGATGCGCCCGGTGAACCGCCGCAACGGGGCTTACGGTAATTTCTATATCCCGCCCGGTGGCATTTTCTTTATCCGGGAAGACGGGCGGGCAGGTATTGCCACCCGTGATGCCTTCCGGCCGGCCGGGGTCCGCTATGCCACGCAATCCGGACCCATGGTGCTGGTGCAGGGGAAAATCAATACACGGCTGTCGCCCGCTTCCCTTAACCGCAACATCCGCAACGGGGTGGGCATCCTGCCTTCGGGCGAAATAGTGCTGGCCATCTCCACACAGCCGGTTACTTTTTACGAATTTGCGCGCTACTTCCGCGACCAGGGCTGTACCGACGCCCTGTTCCTCGACGGAGGCATATCAGCGGCCTATGCCCCGGCTCAAAACCTGGAACCCTGGTATGAAGGAGGGTTCGGGGTAATGATCGCCGTGACCGCGGATTAGCGGGATTTGTTAGGGATTAGCACGATTACACTCTGCCTGGAAGTGAGATATTTCAGGGAAGGAAGAAATGGATTGAGGATCAGATAAATTGCGCTTCCTGCTTTTCTGGCTCATAATAGGCAATCTATTTAAATAGAAGGCAATGACATTTTGCACAATCAAATGCAAATCCAATAGAGTTGTCCCTTAACAACAAACCACAAACTCCAAACCACAAACCCCTCTATCTTTTCAGCCGGTTGCCCTTATTGCGGACCACTGATTTGCTTTCGTCGAACACGAGGTTGCGGCTTGCCTTTTCCACGGTGTTGTTGGTGAGCACTACCTGCAGGCGCGGCCCGGTTTTGCATTTGCCGTTGATGTACACCGCATCCTGGTTTTCGGCGCGGGCCGTATTGCGCAGGGTGTTTCCTTCAATATGCACCATCCCGGCGCCCAGGATGTCGAGCCCCGCCCCGCTGCCGTTGGTTACGAGGTTCCGGACAATGCGGCCGCTGGTACAGCCGAACAGGATGCCGCTGCGCTGGAACTTCAGGTCGGCGCGCCCATAGTTGGTGATGACGTTGTCGTGGACGTTGGCCCCCTGCACCGAAGCCAGCTGGATGCCGTCGCCCGACAGGGAGTCGCAGCGGAAAAAGCCCACCTCCACATTTTCGAACCGCCCGGAAAAATTGGGGCGGTCGCTGGCCGTATGGCCGATATACACAGCTTCGGATCGGCCCTGCTCCTCCGGGTTCCCGGTATGGTGAATATAAAAATGATGCAGGCGGATGTTGCGGTAGGGCCCTCCCTCCGTAGGATTGGAAAACACGCCCACTTTTGTTTTGTAGATCTCCAGGTGATGGGCCTCAAATTCCTGGCTGCCGGCAAAGGTGAAGCCGTGACTCAGGTATTTGGGCGTACTGCTGTAAATGCGGATCCCGTAGTGGTGCGCCGTGTCGCCGTCGCCGCGCAGTATGAAATGCCGGCTGCCCGCAATGATGAGCCCGTAGTTCCCGGCTCCGCCCATGGTGACCAGGCCCCGGTTCATAAGGATCACCGGCTTTTCTTTCGTCCCCTGGATGTTCTGCAGGTACACGCTGGAGTAGGCGCCGACAAACATGATGGTATCGCCCGGCTGCGCCCCCGGATCATGTTTGTAAACGCTGCCGTCATTGTTCCGGTACAGGTAGATCACACGCGCGCCCGCCTCCTGTGCAGCAAGGCCCAGTAACAGGAAAAGTAGGTATCTCATGGTTATAGCAAATCAACGAAGAGTTAGGGGAATCTACGATAAAAATCGGTGAACAACCCGGTTTCGGGCGGCAGGGCGGGTGTCACCGGAACGGGATGTGCCCGGCGCTTCTCCTTTTCCCGGGGCCGCCCGGCCGGTGCGGTTATGCCCAGTCTTCCCACACGCGCGTACAATCCCTAAACGTCAAACTATAAACTCTCTTACCTTTGGCTATGCTAAAAATCGGCGTTTTCGGAACGGGACACCTGGGCAAGTTTCACCTGAATAACTGGAAAGAGATCGAGGGTGTGCAGCTGGTTGGTTTTTTTGATCCCAATGACGCCACTGCGGCCGAGGTGACCGCAGCTTACGGAATTCCCCGCTTTACGTCGGAAGATGACCTGATTGAAGCCTGCGACGCCATTGATGTGGTCACGCCCACCAACTTTCATTTCGCCGTCTGCGAACGGGCGATCAAAAGGGGCCGCCACGTATTCGTGGAAAAGCCGATGGCCAACACCATGGAGGAAGCCGCCGAACTGGTGAAACTCGTACAGGAATCGAACGTAAAACTGCAGGTGGGGCATGTGGAACGCTTCAACCCGGCCTACCTCGCCGTTAAGGACCTCGAGCTGAACCCCATGTTCATTGAAGTGCACCGCCTGGCGCAGTTCAATCCCCGGGGCACCGAGGTCAGTGTCATCCTCGACCTCATGATCCACGACATCGACATCGTACTGAGCCTGGTGAAAAGCGATGTACGCACCATCTCCGCCAGCGGCGTGGCCGTTATGACCGATACTCCGGACATCGCCAACGTACGGATCGAATTCAACAACGGCTGCGTCGCCAACCTTACCTCGAGCCGCATATCACTGAAGAAAATGCGCAAGACCCGCCTGTTCCAGAAAGATGCTTATATCGGCGTGGACTTCCTGGAGAAAAAAGCGGAAGTGATCCGCCTGCAGCGCGAGGAAATACCGGGCGCCTTCACCTTCGATATCGAAACCCCGGCCGGGGTGCGCACCATTGCCATTACCAGTCCCGAAACTCCGGCGGTGAATGCCATCCGGCTGGAGCTCGAAGAATTTGCCCGCTCCATCCGCAGCAATACCCGCCCGGTTGTCAACGAAATCGACGGCTTCCGCGCGATGGAAGTAGCCCATCACATCCTTCAAAAAATCAACCAGCACCTGATCGCCTGATGAACGGCAGCCGGCAACCCATCATGCCACCTTCCCTCTATGCGCTGAGCGACTGGGTCATGGCCCTGTTCGCCTGGTGCGGCTTTTATTTCCTGCGGAAAGACCTGCTGGGCGAGCCGTACCGGCTGGGAGAATTCCTGCTGGGCGACCCCCGCCTCTGGGCAGGCCTCCTCTGTATTCCGGCCGGCTGGCTGGCCCTGTTCACCTTAACCGGCAGCTACCGGGATATTTACCGTAAGTCGCGTTTCGGCGAAGGGTCCAATACCTTAATCACTGTCCTGACCGGCTCTGTTATTCTGTTTTTCCTTTTCCTGCTGGATGACGAAACCGAGAGCCACCAATACTATTATGCGGCTTTCGGGCTTCTGTTCGGCCTGCACGCCCTCCTGATCTTTGCCGGCCGGCTTTTCCTGCTTTCCCGGGCAAAAGCGCAGCTGCGGTCCGGAACCGTTTCCTTTCCGGCACTCATCATTGGCGAAGGCACCGCGGCCGCCCGCCTGTACGAGGAAGCCCGCACCGAGCTGGCCGACGGCGGCTTTGTCCCGATCGGTTACCTGGGACCGGAAGCGCCTGCTGCAGAAAACCCCGTCCTGCCCTGGCTCGGGCTTACCGGCCAGCTGGAAGAAACGGTCCGTATCCGGGGGGTGCGCCTGGTGCTGCTGGCAGCCGGAAAGGAACAGGAACACCTGCGTGCAGAGCTGCTCAACCGGCTGGCCGACCTGGACGTGGATATCCGCTGGCCGGCCGACACCCTTGATATCCTTTCCGGCTCGGTGCGGACCGACAACGTACTCGGTGCCGTGCTGGTGCACGTGCATACGGGACCGATGTCGGAGTGGCAGCAGAACATCAAGCGGCTGATCGACGTGGGGGTGGCGGTGCTGGGCCTGCTGCTGCTCTGGCCGCTCATGCTCTACGTGGCCCTGCGCGTGCGGCTTTCTTCCGCGGGACCGATCCTTTATTTCCAGGAACGGGTGGGATACCGCGGCCGTCCGTTCCGGATGATCAAGTTCCGCTCTATGTTCCCGGAGGCAGAGAAGAACGGGCCGGCCCTTTCGTCGGACGGCGACCCCCGGATCACCACCTGGGGCCGCACGATGCGCAAGTGGCGGCTGGATGAACTGCCCCAGCTGCTGAACATCCTGGCCGGTGAAATGAGCCTCGTAGGGCCCCGGCCGGAACGACGATATTACATCGACCAGATCCTGCCGCAGTTTCCCTACTATA
>DATAGL010000220.1:0-1509 GCA_036263755.1 Chitinophagaceae bacterium
TACAGGATTTTGTTTCGCGCCGAGCCAAGGAGAAATAGAGCTAAGGAGTATGTTCTCTGCGTCCTCCTTTCCCCCTTGGCTCGGCGCGAAACCCGGCAACAATATTTGTAAATTTGCAGTTCTCAAAAGTTAACTCCAAACTCCAAACCATCTTCTACACTCCTTCCCTTCCCAGGCAGCCTTCCAGCTCTTCCATCATCAGCCGGCTGCCGATAAACAGAGGTGAGCGCTGGTGCAGCTCCGCGGGCTGGATGTTGAGGATCCGTTGTTTGCCGTTAGTGGCTTTTCCGCCCGCTACTTCCACGATAAAGGCAAAGGGGTTGCATTCGTACAGCAGCCGGAGTTTGCCCCCGGGCTTGTCGGCCGTGCCGGGGTACATGAAGATGCCGCCCTTGATCAGGTTGCGGTGCAGGTCGGCCACCATGCTGCCGATGTACCGCTGGGTATACGGTCCCCCGTCGCCTTTGACCTTTTGCTGGCAGCGGGTGATGTACTCCCGGACCCCTTCCTCATACTGGAAAAAGTTGCCGTGGTTCACCGAATAAATCTTGCCCGCCTCCGGGCACCGGATCTCCGGATGGCTGAGGCAGAATTCGCCGATCGAAGGGTCGAGCGTAAATCCGTTGACGCCGCGGCGGGTGGCATACACCAGCATGGTGGAGGAGCCGTAAACAATATAACCGGCGGCCACCTGGCGCACCCCCGGCTGGAGGAAATCTTCTTCGGTGACCGGCTCACCCTTTTCCGTCACGCGCCGGTACACGCCGAAGATGGTGCCGATGGAAATATTGACGTCAATATTCCCGCTGCCGTCCAGCGGATCGAAGGTGCACACGTACTTCGAATGGCGGCTGAGCTCATCCTCGAAAGGAATAAACGAATCGAGTTCCTCGGAGGCAATGCCTGCACAGGAAATGCCATGGCGCAGCACACCCATCAGCTGGTCGTTGGCATATACGTCGAGCTTTTTTACATCCTCTCCCTGTACGTTCATGGTGCCGGCATCGCCCAGGATATCCACCAGGCCGGCCTTGTTCACTTCCACGTTGATGCGCTTGGCCGCCAGGCCGATATCGCGCAAGAGGGTACTGAGTTCTCCCGTAGCATTGGGAATCTGGCGGAACTGACGGATGGTAAATTCATCCAGGGTCAGCACCTGCCGGTTAACGGTAAGCATAGCAATCGTTGTTTGCTTCAAAAGTAGAGCGTTCGGGGTAAAAGTTCACTTGTTCACAGGTTCACGTGTTTAAGAGTTTCGTTTAAAGTGTTAGGCTTGGGCGACCGCTCTGTTTGCCTGTTTGCTGTTTGCCGGTTTGCGGTTGGTTTCGCGCAGAGCTAAGGAGGAAAGGAGGACGCAAAGAAAGAACCCTTTGGCTCCTTGTCTCTTTAGCGCTGCGCGAAAGGCAACCTGTGAACAAGTGAACTTGTAAACTCCTCCTCAACTATCTTTACGCCTCAATTATCGCTATGCAGGTTTTCAAGTTCGGCGGCGCTTCTGTCAGTACTATT
>DATAGL010000221.1:0-2147 GCA_036263755.1 Chitinophagaceae bacterium
CCGTCTACGGCAATGGCGTGTACCGCCTCTCCCTTGAACAGGTAATTGGCGAAGTTGTCGCCCTGGATCACGGGCAACACGGCTTCACAGGTCGTTGCAAAAACATCGGCCGTGCAGGGGATCACGCCGATACCATTATCCGTTCCTACCCAGGCCACGCCATTGCGGTCGAAGGCCAGGCTCAGCACGTTATCGGAAGGCAGGTTGCCGGCCCCCGCGCCCGCCCGCAGCCAGCGCCACTGGTCATCGCCGGTATCGGCTATATCGCCCCCGTGGTTCCAGACCAGCAGGCCGGCCCCGGGAACAAGGATCCACTTCTGGTCCCACCCGTCCACCAGGAGGTGGCCCAGGGCGTTGCCGGGAAGGGAAAAAGGCACCGGAAACGATTGCCAGGAACCGTCGGGGCGGCGCAGGTGTATATACGGACTGCTGCCCGGGTTGGCGATCCATAGGCTGCCCGCCGCATCGAAGTGGAGCCCCGTCACCCGGTAGGTTCCGGGCGCCCCGGGCGCCGGTTGCAGCGGGCTGTTGCCGGTAAAGACCTCCGCCGTCCCTTCTTTTTTCAGGTGCAGCAGGCCGCCCCCGTCCGAACCCGCCCATACTGAAGCATCCAGCGGGTCGAGGGCCAGGGGTGCCAGCCCGGGCAGGGAATGGAAAGCCGGTACGGAAGCCGAGTCCCAACTGGTCCAGGTGCCGTCGGCCAGGCGAAACAGCCGGCCCGGTCCCCCTGTGCCGCCCGTGGCATAAACCGCTTCGCCGGCTGCCACCAGTGCGCCGGCCGGGATGCCGGCCGGGCCATCCGGAGCATAGCGTTGGGCGCCCGCCGCGCTCCAGCGCGACAGGCCGCGAAGGCTGTCGGCCACCCAGTATTCACCCTGCCGCAGCAGCGCATCGCGCGGGTCGGCCACCAGGGACGGATCATTCAGGGTGCGCACCAACTGGCCATCGGGTTCCAGAACAAGGACGAGGCCCTTTCCGTCGGAGGTCTGCTGGGAAAGAAGCAGCTTCTCTTCGGAAGCACGGAGTGACCGTACGCCGTGGCCATTGGCAAAAAAAAGGGTCCAGGCCCCACCTTCCGAGGCAAATACGGAATCGTGCACTACGGCGAAAACGCGGTTCTGTACCGCTGCCACACCGGTGGCGGCACCCGCGGGCAATCCGGCGGAAAGGGTGGTCCACTGCTGGAAGTCGGCCGGATTGGTAGCAGTGGCGGCGGCCCGCTTCAGCCCTTCTGCGGTGGCTGCATACATCCAGCTGCCGCTGCGGACGAACTGGAAGGTGCGCAGCGGCTGGCCGCCTTCCCCGAGCGGCCAGGTATCCCGGATCTCGTAGCGGCTGGCGTCCACGACCACGATGCCCAGACCGGTGGAGAGGTAGGCCAGGCCGTCTTCTGCGGTAATATGATAAACGGTCTTGTCGCCGTTGACCGCAGCGCGCTTGAGGTCGGGAATATTGCGGATGCTGTTGCCGGTAAGCACGTCCAGGTTCCCGTTTTCATAAGCGATGAACCCTTTCCGCGAAGCGGCGTCGAAGGCAGCGGTACGGATGCCGGTTTCACTCAGCCCGGTGTTCCGGCTCAGCCGCCCCGTTTCACCGGAAGCAGGGTCTACCCAGAACAGGCTGTAGGGGGTAGCCGCCCAGATGCGGTCCGGCGTGGCCCCCACAGCCAGGGTGCTGTTGTAGGGCAGGTGCTCGCGCCAGCTGCCGACCGGGGGCAGGCCTTGCTGGGCACCGGCACCGGAAGAGAGGAGCAGCAGGAAATAGAATAGGATGCGCACCTGTCAAAGCTAGGGGAAAGCCCGTAAAGGCAGGGCCAGTGCAGGGCCGGTGCGGGAATTTAACGAAACGGCCGGACGAAGTTTTTCCCCTTTCTCGGTTCCCTTTCTTTTCTTTGCCCCTCAAAATCTGCAATCCATGTGGAAGTCCCTGGGCGTAGCCATCCTCCGCTACCGTGTTCTTTTTTCCGTGATCCTGGCCCTGCTCACCGCCTTCCTGGCCTGGCAGGCCAGCCAGGTGCAACTGAGCTATGAATTTGCCAAGGCCATTCCTACGGATCACCCGAAATACATTGCCTACCAGGGATTCAAAAAGAAGTTCGGTGAGGACGGCAACCTGCTGGCCGTCGGCATCCGCACCGACCGGATTTT
>DATAGL010000222.1:0-7153 GCA_036263755.1 Chitinophagaceae bacterium
CAGCTCGTTACGTTTGGCGGTTCCCCCCTGCAGCCCTTCACCCGCTACTGGTGGAGCGTGCGGCTCTGGGACGCCGGTGGCCGGCCCACGCCCTGGGCCCCGTCCGCCTCTTTTGAAACCGGTATGATGGACCGCCACCGCTGGACCGGCTCCTGGATCTCCGACAGCCGGGACATCCATCTGAAGGCCGCACCCTATTTCCGCAAGGCATTCCGCCTGCCCAAAAAGGTGCGGTCCGCCCGGGCGTACCTTGCCGCTGCCGGGCTGTATGAACTTACGGTGAACGGGCAGCGCATCGGCAACCAGCGGCTGGACCCCACCTATACCCGTTTCGACCGCCGCATCCTGTACGTGACCCATGATGTGACCGCAGCACTGCAGTCGGGCGACAACGCCATCGGCGTGCTGCTCGGGAACGGCTGGTACAACCACCAGTCCACCGCCGTCTGGTTTTTTCACGAGGCACCCTGGCGGTCGCGCCCGGCCTTCTGCCTCGACCTGCGGATCACGTACGAAGACGGAAGCGTGGAAACTATTGCTACGGGTAAGGACTGGAAAACTTCCCTCAGCCCCGTATTTTTCAACAGCATTTACACGGCCGAGCACTACGATGCCCGGCTCGAGCAGCCGGGCTGGGACGGGCCTTCCTTCCGGGATACTTCCTGGCGGGAAGTGATCTTCCGTTCGGCGCCGGCCGATATCATTGCGGCACAGATGCTGCACCCGATCCGGCCGGTCGAAGAAGTGCCCGCCCGGTCGGTGCGGCGCTTCAGCGATACCGTGTATGTATTCGACATCGGGCGCAACATCTCCGGCATCAGCCGCCTGCGCGTCCGCGGGCCGCGCGGAACCGTCATCAAACTGAAACATGCCGAGCGCCTGTACGCGAATGGCCGTGCCGACCAGTCGAATATCGACGTGCACTACCGCCCGCAGGATGCCTCGGATCCTTTTCAGACCGACATTTTCATTTTAAAGGGGGAAGGAGAAGAAGAGTTCCTGCCGCGTTTCAATTACAAAGGATTCCAGTTCGTGGAGCTGAGCAGCAGTGTGCCGCTCAGCCTGGGCAAGGAAAACCTGACCGCTTATTTCCTGCACAGCGATGTGCCGGTAGCGGGTACGCTGCAGTCATCCGACTCCCTGGTGAACCGGCTCTGGTGGGCAACGAACAACTCCTACCTGTCCAACCTCGTCGGCTATCCTACCGACTGTCCGCAGCGCGAGAAGAACGGCTGGACCGGCGATGCGCACATTGCCGTGGAAACGGGACTGTACAACTTCGACGGCATCACGGTCTACGAGAAATGGATGGCTGACCACCGCGACGAACAGCAGGGTAATGGTGTGCTCCCGTCCATTATTCCCACAGGCGGCTGGGGCTATGAATGGGGCAATGGCCCCGACTGGACCAGCACCATGATCCTCATTCCCTGGAACCTTTACCTGTTCTACGGCGACACGACGGTGCTGCAGGCAAATTATACGCATATGAAGCGCTACTTGCAGGTCATTACCGACCGCAGCAAGGACGGGTTGACTTCCTGGGGGCTGGGCGACTGGGTGCCGGTGACCACAAAGCCGCCGGTGGAATTTACCTCCTCCGTTTATTATTACACCGATGCGCTGCTGCTGTCGAAGATCGCACGCGTGCTGGGGCAGCAGGAAGAGGCGCGGCAGTACGCCGCCCTGGCGGAGTACATCCGCACGGCGTTCAATAAAAAATACCTTGACCGGACCACCGGCCGGTACGGCACCGGCCTGCAGACCGAGCAGTCCATGCCCCTGCAATGGGGACTTGTACCCGATGACCTCCGGGCTAAAGCAGCTGAACAGCTGGCCCTCCGGGTAAAGGCCGATAACAACCATCTTAATGTAGGACTGCTGGGTACAAAGGCGATCCTCAACGCCCTCAGTGAAAACGGCTATGCCGACCTGGCGTACACCGTAGCCACGCAGAAAACGTTTCCCTCCTGGGGCTGGTGGATCGTCAACGGCGCTACCACGCTGTATGAGAACTGGCCTATTGATGCGAAGTCGGATCTTTCGCTGAACCATATCATGTTCGGGGAAGTGGGTGCCTGGATGTACAAGGCCCTCGGCGGTCTTCGTCCCGACCCCGACCAGCCGGGTTTCCGCAACACGTTGGTCGAGCCGCATTTCGTACAAGGCCTGGAGGCCTGCTCCGTCAACCATGAATCGCCGTACGGAACGATCGTTTCTTCCTGGAAGCGTTCAGCCGGTAAAGTGCAGTACACCCTGGTCATCCCGGCCAATGCTTCCGCTACGCTGAAACTGCCGGCCGGCACCTGGCAGCAGAACGGACGGCCGGTGAAAGGCGGGGTGCTGCAGCTGCCGGCAGGAAGCTATGTATTCGCGCAGCAATAAGCGGGTTTCGCGCAGAGCTAAGGAGGAAGGGAGGACGCAGAAAAGAAACTCCGGTAGCTCCTTTTCTCCTTAGCTCTGCGCGCAACAACACCCCAAAAACCAAAGGGACCGCATCACTGCAGTCCCTTCTTTTATAATCAAGGCAGACAACACGCTGGTAGCAGGAAGGCATGGCCCCGGAACCCGCTCGTACAATCATCTGTTTCAGTGCTGGTCCATTCTATGGGCCCGGATGCCATGTCCTGCCGCTTAATTCGCTTTCCAGCCTCCCCCGAGCGCCCGGTACAGTTCGATCACGGCACCCCATTGTCCGCGCTGGAGCTGGCTGAGTTCGAGCTGCGCCTGCAGGGCATTGCCCTGGGCGGTCAGCACTTCGAGGTAATTGGCCATATCGCTTTTGAACAGGAGCTGTGCATTGCGCACGGCCGACTGCAGGGTGGCGGCCCGCGCGGTGAGGTGCGTTTCCTGCTGTTTCAGGGCTTCGAGCCGCACCTGCGCATTGTGCACTTCCGTAACGGCCTGCAGCACCGATTGCCGGAAGGCAATGACCGATGCTTCGCGCTCCGCTTCGGAAACCGCTACGGCCGTTTTCAGTGCCCTCCGTTTCAGGAGGGGCTGCGCAATCGTGCCGGCGGCCAGTCCGAAAAGGGAGCCGGGTACGCTCCACCAGTTGCCGGATGTAAAGGATTCCAGGCCGGTGCCCGCCGTCAGCGTCAGTGCGGGGTAGAGGTTGGCGCGGGCAATGCCGGTGCGGGCGTGCGCCGCCACAAGGTCCAGCTCCCGGGCCCGTACGTCGGGGCGCCGGCTCACGAGGGCCGCCGGAAGCCCGGTGGGCAGCTGTGCTGGGAACGTGCGGCCGCTCAGCATTTCGGAGCGGGAAAGTTTGCCGGGCAGCTGCCCGGTGAGCAGCTGGAGGTTGCTTTCCTGCAAGGCAATGGCCCCTTCAATTTGGGGCAGGGAGCCTTCCGCGGCCCGTCGCTGGGCTTCCGCCTGCTCCACGGCCAGTTCGGTGGCAAGGCCGGCGTCTTTCAGCAGGCGGGTGGCCACGGAAAAGGAATCCATCAGCTGCAGGCTGCGGCGGGTGATGCGCAGCTGCTGGTCGAGCATGAGCAGGTTGAAATAGCCCTGCGCGATTTCGGCCACAAGGCTTGTCTGCACGGTCTTGACGCCTTCATACGTACCGAGGTATTGGGCGAGCGCCGCTTCCTTCTGGTTGCGGATCTTTCCCCAGATGTCGGCTTCCCAGCTCAGGCGCAGCATCGTCTGGTAATTTTCAATGCCGCTGCTGCCGAGAAAGTTCTTGGCAGAAATGCCGTTCAGGCTGTTGCTGGAAGGGCGGTTGTACGCACCCGTTACCAGCAGGTCGAGTTCCGGGTGATTCAGGGCCCTGGACTGGCGCAGCTGCAGGGCGGCAATGTCCATGCGCTTTACGGCCTGCAGCAGGTCGTGGTTGTATTCAAGCCCCCGGCTGATCAGCCCTGTCAGCGTGGTATCGGTGAAGAACTGCTTCCACTCGATATCGGCAATGCTGCTGGTGTCGGCATAGCTTACGTTGCTTAGCTGCCCGGGCAGCGTCAGCTCCGGCTGCTGGTAGGGCTTGCCGATGCGGCAGGCCTGGAGCAGGAGGGCGATAAAAAGTATACTATAGATTCGTTTCATGGTAGTTGACCAGTTGATTAGTTGATATGAATGGCCGGCTGGTGTTCGGGTGCTGCCGTACCTGCAGGCGGCGGCAGGGGCCGTTTGCCGGACACTTTTTCCTGGAGGGCCTGGAACAGGATGAACAGCACCGGGATGATGAATACCCCGAGGAGCACGCCGGTGAGCATACCGCCCAGCGCGCCGGTACCGATGGATCGGTTGCCCAGCGCCGAGCCGCCCTGGGCCCAGGTCAGCGGCAGCAGGCCCACGATAAAGGCAAAGGAGGTCATCAGGATCGGGCGGAGGCGCAGCTGTGCGGCCTGCAGGGCGGCGGTGGCCAGGGCCATGCCGGCCCGGCGGCGCTGCAGCGCGTACTCCACGATCAGGATGGCGTTCTTCGCCAGCAGGCCAATCAGCATGATCAGGCCTACCTGCACGTAAATGTTGTTGTCAATCCCGAAGAGGTTGATGAACAGGAACACCCCGAAGATGCCGGTGGGTACCGTCAGGATTACCGCCAGCGGCAGGATGTAGCTTTCATACTGCGCAGCCAGCAGCAGGTATACGAACAGTACCGACAGCAGGAAGATCACACTTGTCTGCGAGCCGGTGCCGATCTCCTCGCGCGTCATGCCCGACCATTCGTACGAATACCCGCGCGGCAGGTGCTGGGCCGCCACTTCCTCGATGGCCTTGATGGCGTCGCCCGTGCTGTAACCCGGCTTGGGCATTCCGTTAATGGTAACGGCGTTGAACAGGTTGTTGCGCGTTACCGTTTCAGGACCGTACACCCGGTCGAGCTGCACGATGCCGGACAGCGGCACCATGGCGCCCTGGCGGTTCTTCACCAGAACGTTCTGCAGCGAAGTGGGATCGGTGCGGTACTTGATATCGGCCTGGGCGATCACCCGGTAAAACTTCCCGAACCGGTTGAAATCCGACACAAATGCGCTGCCGTAGTACACCTGCAGCGTGGAAAGCAGGTCGGCTATGGATACGCCCAGCTGCTGTGCTTTCAGCTCGTCGATGCGGATCATGTACTGCGGGTTGCCCGTGTTGAAGGTGGTGAAGGCATAGCCGATCTCGGGCCGCTTCATCAGCTCACCGATAAAGGAATAAGCGGTATTGCCCATCTTGTCCAGCGGTCCGCCGGAGCGGTCCTGCAGGATGAGCTCAAAGCCGCTGGTATTGCCGAAGCCCTGCACCGTCGGAAACTGGAAGAGGAACACGCTGGCTTCGGTCACGGCTGCGAGCTTTGCATTCACGATGCCAATTACTTCCTCAATGGCATTGGCCTTGCCCCGCTCGCCGTGCGGCTTCATGCGGATAAAGCCCACCGCGTAGTTGGAGGAATTGGCATTGGCCACGATGTTCAGGCCCGTTACGGCACCCACCCGCTCGATGGCTTCCACTTCGCCGAGCAGCTTGTCGATCTTCTCCATCACTTTCTGCGTACGGTCGAGCGAAGCGCCGGCCGGCAGGTTCACCGAGTACACAATGAAGCCCTGGTCTTCGGTGGGAATAAAGCCGCTGGGCGTTTTGCGCATGAGCCAGATGGTCGTAAGCGTTACCACCAGCAGGCCGGCCAGCGCCACCCACTTGCGGCGGAACAGGAAGCGCAGGGAGCTCTTGTATTTATTCGTGGTGGCTTCAAAGCCGGCATTGAAGCCGTCGAAGAAGCGCTTTTTGAATCCTTTCTTTTCCCCGTGCTGGTTCTTCAGGAACAGGGCACAGAGGGCCGGGCTCAGCGTCAGGGCGTTCAGGGCCGAGATAAGGATGGCGATGGCCAGCGTAAAGGCGAACTGTTTATAGAACACCCCTGCCGGCCCCTGCATGAAGCCTACCGGCACGAACACCGCCGCCATCACCAGCGTAATGGAAATGATGGGCCCGGAGATTTCGTGGAGCGATTCCGTTGTGGCCAGCCGCGGCGACAGCCCGGTGCGTTCCATCTTCGAGTGCACCGCTTCCACCACCACGATGGCATCATCCACCACGATGCCGATGGCCAGCACCAGGGCGAAGAGCGTGAGCAGGTTGATGGTAAAGCCGAAGAGCTGCATAAAGAAGAAGGTGCCGATGATGGCTACCGGTACGGCAATGGCCGGGATCAGCGTGGAGCGGAAGTCCTGCAGGAAGAGGTACACCACCAGGAACACCAGCAGGAAGGCGATCACAAGAGTTTCCTGCACCTGGTAGATGGATTCGTCGAGGAACTCCTTCGCGCTGTACATATTGAAATAGTGGATGCCCTTCGGGAAGTTCAGGGCCGCTTTCTCCATTACCTTTTCGGCTTCGGTGAGGATGTCGTTGGCGTTGGAACCGGCGGTCTGGAATAGGGCGATGCCGATACCCGGCTTTCCTTCGGCCATGGTGTTGGCGCTGTAGGCGAAGGAGCCGAACTCCACGCGGGCCACGTCCTTGAGCCGGATCACCGACCCGTCTTCCGTGGCGCGGATGATGATGTTCTCGTAGTCTGCATTGTTCGAGCGCTTGCCCTTGTACTTCAGTACGTATTCAAAGGAAGCGGAGCTGTTCTGGCCGAGCCGGCCGGGGGCGGCTTCCATGTTCTGGTCGCGTACCGCCTGCAGCACTTCAGCCGGCGACAGGTTGTAGGCGTTCAGCCGGTCGGGTTGCAGCCAGAGGCGCATGGAGTAGTCCTTGGCGCCGAACACCATGGCCTGGCCCACGCCCGGCACACGCTGCAGCTCGGGGATGATGTTGATCTTGGCGTAGTTCTGCAGGAAGGTTTCGTCGTAGGTGCTGTCCTCGCTGTACAGCAGGGGCACCATGATCATGGAGTTCTGCTGCTTCTGCGTGGAGATACCGGCCTGCACCACTTCGGCGGGCAGCTGGCTCACGGCCTTCGACACGCGGTTCTGAACGTTCACGGCGGCCAGGTCGGGATCGGTGCCTACCTTGAAGAACACGTTCACCGTCATGGTGCCGTCGTTGGAGGAAGTGGAGGTCATGTAGGTCATGTTCTCCACCCCGTTGATCGACTCTTCGATGGGCGTAGCTACGGCCCGCGCCACCACTTCGGCATTGGCGCCGGGATAGATCGCCGTTACCTGCACCGTAGGCGGCGCAATGTCGGGAAACAGCGTGATGGGTAAAGTATACAGGG